>JAEXQJ010000138.1 GCA_023438785.1 Pseudomonadota bacterium | reverse complement strand
AGGCGGGACTGCGAGAAGGCGAGGCCAAAGGGCGCGACGAGGGCCTGCGGGAAGGTGAGGCCAACGGAGAGGTACGGGGTCACGAGGCGGGACTGCGGGAAGGTGAGGCCAAAGGGCGCGGCGAGGGCCTGCGCGAAGGTCAGGCCAAGGCGATCCTGGCGATTCTGCGGGGTCGCGGGATTGTGGTCAGCGACGAGGAAGCCTCGCGCATCCTGGCCTGCCAAGACGAAGCCCAGCTCGCCCGGTTGTTGGAGCGCGCTTTGTCGGTGGAGTCAGCCGCAGCGTTGTGGCGGTGAGTTGACGGGGGCACGGGCGGTCATGTGGTGACCCAATCTGGCGTGCCGAGGCGCCGCCGGCCAGCCGCCGTTGTATTCCAGCCGCGACTTCCGTACCGGTTGCTCCATGGGCGGCGACCAGTCCTGGCTGAAAAGGGCGAAGTCGCTGGAGCCGTCGCACCTGCAGGCGGGTTCGTCCTCGGGTGTCGGGAATGGGTCCTCTGTCACTTGTGCGGCTGCGACGGTGAACGCCGCCATCCAGCACCTCGCGGGCATGAAGAGCTCGACGGTCGTCGTGGTCATCAATAAGGGCATCGAGGCCCATCTTCCAGGTCGCGGACTACGGCTTGCTGGCCAACTGGGAAGCGCCCGGCCCGGCGGCATCGACGAGGGTGGACCGTGTGCCCGGGCCGCTCCTCGCGTGCCCTAGGCCGCCCGACTGGCCCGGAACGACCAGCCCTGGCGAAACACGTGGCCCAGTCTCCCAGTTGAGCGGCGACGCACGCGCCACCAGTGCGACGATCTACGCCGTTCGGTGCCCAACCCAAGGGGGCGCGCTGGGCGAAACGCCACGGCGTCACCCAAGTCGAGCATGTGCGAGACACAGGGCTCCTCGGGGCAGACGAGTCTGAACAGCTCCTATTTCCCCGCGTCCAGACCAGACCCAAGATGTGAGGGTGTATTCCCTCCGTTGCGAATCCGAGCGGCCTCCCGGTTTCGTCGGCGCTCGGCGACCATCTCCCACCACATCTCGTTCTTCACCGCGGTGAACTCTTTGAATCGGGCCTCCCCAAGAACATCGACCATATCCCGCCTGAAGGCCTCGTGGATCTTCTCGGGGGTCAGGCCCTCTGCAGGAGTCGGATCAAGAGCTCTGAACCGAAAAGCTCGGAGTCCGGCCATCCATCGAGAATGACTCTCGCGAACCTTCTGACGGATATCTTCGGGCAGGCCCATCTTTTCCCAGGCTCGTTCGGCCACCTGTCTTTCACGTTCGCGCTTTTCCTCCATCACGCTACGATAGCGCTCCCAAGTCCAGGAGGGGTCGGGACGAGGCTTCGTGTTGCGAAGAGCTTCGACCCGCTGAAGTATTGCCATCTCTGCATCAGTCAGGGCCGCATCGGGGGACTCCGTATCAGCCGCATCCCTAGGGGAGTCCCGCAGCGCCAGAACCGAATGTGGGGCACCTCGCGGAATGGCCTCGTCCTGCGCGTCGCGCATTGTTTTGGCCACGCCAGCCCCATCCGCACCGGCCGCAGGAGCACCGGCAGGCCGGAGCAGAAGCCAAATGGTAGCGCCAATCGTAGCCGTTGCGGCCATCAGCCATAGTGGCTTTCTCAAGGCATATCCAGGCATTGGGCTCTCCAACAGAATCCGCGGGTGAGTTGATTGGGTGAAGGGGGTGGACAGGCGTCGAAGCGACGGCACCGTCGAACATGCCGTTGCAGCGGTCAATACCACCGCGTTGACTTCGGTGTGGAATCGCAGCGCCGATTCGCGGCGGACTTGCATCTGAACGGCCGGCGAGAATGGGTCCTCTGGCCCCTGTGCGGTCGCGGCTGGTCAGAACATGGCCGCGAGAGCGAAGCCCAGGACCTTGCCGTCGTCGCCCTTCGGTGAGTCCGAGCACGTCGATCGGACGGATTCTGTGACGCAGACTCTCACCTTCGTCATGTGGCGGCCGGTGAAGCTCAACAACCCACCCACCGAAGCTCTCCCGGCGGGAAACAGCAGACCGACGTTGGCACCGTAGACCACCCCGCGGACTTTCGTGTCCTCTCCCGTGCCCGTGGACATCGAATAGGCGAAGAGGCCGAGCTTGGGCCCCAGGACGAACTCGGCCTTTTTACCGACCACATGGAAGAGTGGGCTCAGAGTCGCGTCGAACGCGAATGCGCTCAAATCGCCCACCGAGTTCACGTTGAGGATGTCCAGTGTGATCTCGCCGTTGAGCGATAAGTTGGGGGCCAGGAAGCCGCCCAGCAGAGAGCCCATTCGCAGTCCCACGGACATGTTCTGGGCGTCTTCGTTCTGGAACGAGTGCACGCCAGCGTAGGGCATGAACATGAAGCCGTGGTGACCGGACGCGGGCTCGATCTCTCGTGGCATCTCCCAGGCCTCCCGGGCCGCCATGCCCCGAGATGCCCAACACGAGATCATTGCGACGACCAGGCAACCACTGAGGCGAGCGGGCGCGATTCTCATCAGAAACTCCCAAAGGCAGGTGCAGCGTGACCTCCGCGTGCGTGGCTGGCACGAATCGGCGCTCCGCCGACTGTGGCCTCGCGGCTCATCGAGAGCCTGGGCACGCTCGTCCCAACCTAGAGGTGCAGGCACCTTCTCTGCGCTGCAAGTGACGTCCCACGGAATGGGAGAGTACAGCGGGCTTCGAGGACGTCAACGGCGAGCCCGCCCGCCTGGAAGGTGACCTGAAGAAGCTCTTCCGCGACGCCCCCCATCGCGTGGCCGCCCGCCCGGCCGCCCCGCCAAGTGGCCCCAAACCGAGCAGAGAAACCGCCGCCACCCACGGCGGCCCCTCGTCTGCCGAACCGAAATGCCCGATGCAAGCGTGGAGGAAGCTCCCCGAGTGAGCCCGAACCCCGGATCCAAGCCTGTAAGCCGCTCTCCGGTTGAGCCCGAGACCTGGATCCAAGCCTGTAAGCCGCTCTCCGGCTGGGCCCGAAGGCCGGATACAGGCTTGTAAACGGCTTTCCCGCTGAGCACGAAAGCCGGATCCAAGCGTGGAGACGGCTCTCCGGCTGAGCACGAAGGCGCGATCCACACGTGTAAACCGCTCTCCAGCTCCCCCGGGGCGCCCCAGCCGCCCGGTAGGCGCATGGCCAGGGGAGGGGAAGATGCCGATTCTGGCCCGGACAACACGACGTGGCATAGGAAGCAGAACCCGTGCGGCCGGAATCCTGCCTACGAAGCGGAACCCGAGGGGCCATCTCTTCCCCCCGCGCGCCAAGCCCGCGGACCCACGGAGTCCACACCCACACCAGCCCCCAACTCCACCTCCCCTGGTCGCTGCGATGGCGGCTATCCTCGCAGGCTGCTGACGAGTTCGGTGGACCTGGAGGAGAAAGCGAAGATGACCCCAGAACGCGAGATTCAGGCCATGGTTGATCGCGAGACGGCAGCCTGGGATCGGCAGGACGCGGAAGCCCTCGTTGAGCTATTCCATCCGGATATGGTCTGGCCTTGGCCACCTCACAGCAAGGCTCACGACCCGGCAGGATGGATTTTTCCGCAAGGGCGCTATGAACGGGCTCGCTGGAAGGCCGGATGGGAAGAACTATTCGGTACCCATGAACTCGTTCACAACGTGCGCCGGACAATTCGCATCGAGATTTCGCAAGAGGGGGATGGCGCTTTCGCCGTTGTCGATGTCGACACCCTATGGCGCCATCGTGCAGACGGCAGCGCCAACCACTGGAAAGGAAGAGCGTGCAAGGGGTACACGAAGGTGGGCGGCAAGTGGTTGCTAATCTTCCACACTGGGCTTCTGGAACACGGGACGTGAGGAGATGGTCGAACTTGGTGCGACGAGGCCACCGAACAAGCCGTTGAAGCTGCCGATCGGCCGCGGACGGTCGCTCGCAGCTTAACGGCAAGGCGTTGGGACAGGTCATTCAACAAGCGGCAACGCTGAAGCACGCTCCGTCCGATCCGCTAGACCGCCACGGAGGAAGGCTCGACCGAAGACAACCACGAAGCCGCCGGTCTCGCTCAAACGATGCTCCACAAGGCCGTCGGGCGATGGCCATTCAGCGATGGCCGTTCTCAAGGAGGGGATAGGAAGGCAGGATTGGGCCGAGATCACAGGTCGAGGGTGTCGGGAATCAGGCTGGCAGGTAGGGCCTTCCGGGCGTGCCGTGCTGGACCGCGTTCCCCGCAGGCTAGCGACGACCCGTGCCAGGCGAGAGATTGAGGACCAGGTCATTGTCGGCGGGGGGCAGGTCGGTCCAGATGCCCGTCAACATCATTGCTGCCATGATCTGCACGCCGTTGCCTGACGAGAGCAGGGATTGCACCTCGCCGGGAACGTCCGCGGGCATGACCTCGTCGCCCGCATAGTGGGCCACGAAGCCATCGACCAACCAGGGCGAAATGCTCGCCACGGTGTCGGCGGAAAGCGAGTAGGGCGGTGCTTGCAGCAGGTTGGAAAGCGACCTCGCGACGTCCGCGCGCAACCTGGCCTTCGCGTAGGTCTGGAAGTCGGCGGCACCTTCCAGATTGTGATCGATGGCCAGCACGTGCTTGGTGGTGATGGTCAAGGTGTCGCCTAGAACGTCGACCAGTCGATAGGGACAAGGGTAATTGACGGTCGAGCCGGTACCGATGTCGTAGATTGAGCTGGCGGATCCGCTGGGGCGCCCCTTGGTGACGTCGTTGGCGTGGAAGTGTCCAGTGAACACTGCACCGACGCCGCCGTTGGAAAGCAGGGCCGCGATCGCGTCGCGATCCGTGACGAGATACTGGGCAAATGCGGCGGCTTGATGTGCGAAATGCTCGACGAGCCCATGGTGCATCATCGCGATCACCCGCGAGCCCTGGTTGGCGGCCAGAGAGAGTTGAGCGGCGATCCACGCCCGCGTTTGCTCGGTCAATCGACCGGCCGTCGTCGCCGGGCTGGGTTCGTCCCGGTAGATGCACGAGTCGAGCGCAAGCAACCAAAGACCGGGGACGATCTCGGCGACGTAGCTGAGCGACGCCGGATCGCGCGCCAGCGCGGCACCGTACCCCATGTCGCCATAGAGACTGACGAACTCCGCGGCCGAAATGGTGGGCACCGGCGTCGCCACATCACCCTCGTAGCGGAAGGCGCCGGCATTTTCGATGTCGTGATTGCCCGGAATCACGAAGACCCGTCGGCCCCCAGCCTGCATCCGACGGAGATAGCCGGCGACGGTGTTGTGGGAGGCCAGCTCACCGTCCTTGGTCAGGTCGCCAGGTACGAGAATCGCCTGCGGGTTCTCGGCCTCCACTTCGGCGGTCAGCGCACGCAAGATGGCGTCGCTCTCGAGGATCATCTTCCCTTCCGAGGCTATGTAGTTGGCCAGCGCCTGGCCGGTGGAGCCAAGCGAGGGGTCGAAGTAGTGCGGATCGGAGAAGACGAGCAACCGAGCCCCCCCGCCATCGGCGATCGGAGAGGCCGCATCGAGCGGCCCACGCCCATGGCCATCGTCGCAACCCGATGCCAGGAGCACGGCCAGCATAGGGCAAGCGGTGATGGAAAGCCGGCGACGCTTGTTCATGGCGATTGGCCTGTGGGCGGAATCTAGAGGACCGCACACGCTGATGCTACTTGCTGGTTTGGCATGCCTTCGAGGGTCCTGGGCCTCAAGGCCCCGGCGATCAGTCTTGAACCCGAAGCCGTGCCCTCCCGCTGAGCACGAAGACCGGATCCACACGTGGAAACCGCTCTCCATCTCCCCCGCGGAGCGCCCCAGCCGTCCGGCAGGCGCATGGCCACGAGAGGGGGAGATGCGGATTCTGACCCGGACAACACGATGTGGCCTGGAGTAGCCAGAACCCGTGCGGCCGGAATCCTGCTGGCGTGCATGGCCTGGCGCATTTCACGCGTGGCCAAGCCCGCATGCGGCTACGAGGTGAGCGCTTTGTCTCCGCCATGCCCGTCCTCACGAATGAGACGGAGTCCTTGGATGATAGTGATGGGGCGGACGAGGCTGTCGAGTGATGCGTTGAACCTGACCTCGGTCTCCCGCTGGCAGATCAACGCCACAGCGCTGGACGGAACCAGGGCTGCGCGGGCACCCTTGACGAGTATATACGCCGATATATACTTCAACCATGGCTGAGCGAGCGAGGATCTTTCAGAATGGCGGCAGCCAAGCCGTGCGTCTGCCGAAGTCATGCCGTTTCGAGGGCCAGGATGAGTTGGTGGTCCGAAGAGTTGGCAGGAAGGTCATTCTTGAGCCTGCGGACGAGTGGTCGCCGGAATTCCTGGGATGTCTCGGCGCGTGGAAGGAGGACATTCCCCGGCCTCAGGCGCAGCCGATCGCTACCCGCAAGAATCCTCTTGAGGGGCGATGAAGTATCTCCTCGACACGGACACAGTCAGCTACGCTCTGCGCGGAGAGGGGCAGGTCGCAGGACGCATCACCGCGCACAAGCCATCGGAACTATGCATTAGTGCCATCAGTCTTGCTGAGCTGCGCTATGGCGCTGACCGAAAGGGCTCCCGGCGGCTTCATGCCCTCATCGACACGTTCGCGGCCGCGGTCGAAGTCGTGGGCTTTGGCGAGCAAGCTGCGCTGGAGTTCGGGCGAATCGGGAGCCTTCTTGCCGAACGCGGCACGCCTATCGGCGAGCTCGATGTTCTGATCGCGGCACATGCTGCTTCCCTCCGCTGCACCTTGGTGACAAACAACGTCCGACACTTCTCGAAGGTGCCGGGCCTCGTCCTAGAGAATTGGAAGTAGGAACCCGCGGAGGGCCGCCGTGGTCAGGCGGGCGTCAGGACGGCTTTCTCCATCGCGGGGGGCTCGCGAGGGAGCGTGACCTCCAGTTGAGTCTCGGTGTCGTTCGTCTTGGCCGCAATGTCGCCGCCGTGAGCTCCTGCTATCCCTTGCGCGATGAAGAGGCCTAGACCGAGTCCCTTCTCGGCGACGTCCGAGCGCTCCCTGCGCTTGAACGGCTCGAAGAGCGTGGGAATGGTTTCGGGCGGAATTGCACCCTGGTTGGTGACCCGAAGCTGAACGGAGGATCGGTCGGTGCCATCGAGCGCCACCGTAATCGGGCTTCCGGGGCTCCCGTGCTGGACCGCGTTTCCCGCCAGGTTGGAAACGACCTGTGCCAGGCGATCCGGATCCCACATGCCCGTCACATCTCCGACGACGGACAGCTCAATCCGCGCCTGCGGGTTGGCGTCGCCAAGCTCCTGGAGCACCTGGCGCGAGATGTCCGCGAGGTCGGTGCGCACGGGCTGGAGCCGGATGCCGCGCCCTTGCCGGATGCGCGCGAAGTCGAGGAGCTGCTCGATCATGCGGGTCATGCGATCGGTCGAGGCCAGGATGCGGCCCGCGGGGCGCAGCGCTCGAGCATCGTCGGAGACGCGCACGATCACCTCGGCGGATACCTTGATGGCCCCCAGGGGCGTGCGCAGGTCGTGGCCGAGGATGCTGACGAACATGTCGCCGAGGTGCACCGCGCGTGCGAGCTCGCGGTGAAGGTCGCGCATCTGGTATTGGCGGCGCCGAGCCCGAACGGCCGAGCGAACGGCACTCAGGAAGAGGGGGGCGCGCAGGGGCCGCTGGAGCAGCATGACGTTGGCGCGCTCGAACAGCGCGATGACTCTGGGGGCATGGGGTATCCGCTTCGTGAGAGCGAAGGTGAGCAGGATGACCGGAATGTCCGACCAGGGCTCTTGGGCGTCCAAGGCGGCCAACAGGGCCTCAGCTCCTGCCTCGTTCAGCGCCTCCTGCGCGATGAGCGCCGCGCCGGCCCCTGGCAGGTTGGCCAGCAAGGTCTCGAGGTTCGAGCAGACCTGGCAATCCAGCCCCGCTGCTTGCAGTCGCGTCGTGACCATCTCCGCGTCACGGCCGGTGGGCGTCAGAATGAGGACCCGTGCCTCACTCTGCGGGCTCATGGGCACCTCCGAGGAGCCCAGGGCTGATGAACTCGGGGGTGCCAGAGAGCACGCCCTGGAAGTTCAGGATGGGCTCGCCGACCTTCACGCCCTCGCTGGTGAGCCTCAGCTCACGGATCGTCCGCTCGTGCTGTCCGGTTCGCTTCTTCACAACCGACAACGCTTGCCTGACCTCTCCAGCAGCCTCGAAGTAGCGGAAGAGCAGGACCGTGTCGGCGATGAAGCTGATGTTCACAGGCGCTTCGGTCACCCCAAAAAAGCCGTGCTGCGCGAGCGTGAGCAGGGTGGCGGTGCCCTTCTCCGAAAGGTAAGCGAGAAGCTCATGCAGGTGGGCTGTGAGGAAGCGCTCCTCGGGCATGGCGCTGAGGAACCCGTTGATGCTGTCGATCACGACGAGGCGGTCGCCGTCCTCGACGTGCTCACGCACCCGGTGGGCGAGCTCCCCAGGGGTGAGCTCCGCCGGATCGACCGCGACCACGTGCACGATCCCGGAGTCGACGTGCTTCTGCAGCGGAATTCCGAGTCCGGTGGCTCGAATGAGCAGGTTGGTCGGGCTCTCGTCGAAGCAGAAGATGACCCCCTTCTCGCCGCGCGCTGCGGCGCAAGCGAGGAATTGCGCCGCGATGGTGGATTTGCCAGCTCCTGCTGGACCGATGAGCACGGTGCTGGTGCCCCGATCCAGGCCACCGCCCAGGAGCGTATCAAGCTCCGCGATGCCGCTCTGGACCTCGGCGCTCGAGTGGAGCGCTCGATGTGCGGCGGCAATGAGGCGAGGATACAGGCGAACGCCCTTATCGCTGATCACCATGTCGTGGTAGCCGCCGATGCTCTGCGATGCCCGTAGCTTTCGAACGCGTAGGCGACGGCGGTCGCCACCGTACTCGGGCGATAGCTGCTCGACGATGAAGACTCCGCTGACGAGGGTCTCGGCGACGACACCTTGGTTGCCCTCGGCCTCCACGTCGATGAGCAGACCCGTGCACCCACGGCCGGAGATCCGATCGCTCAGCAGCAGGAGCTCTCGCCGGTAGCGGAAGGGATCCTCCGCGAGCAGTCGAATCTCGGAGAGCGAGTCGAGAACCAGGCGGGCGGGCTTGACGCGCTCCACGTGCTCGAGGATCTCGCGAGAGATCTCCTCAAGCTCGACTTCGGAGGGGCTGAAGACCGTGTAGGTGCTGCGCCCTTCGCCCGCGGTCTCGCCGCGACGACGCATGTCGTGGATCTCGATCCCGTCGAGGCTCCAGCCGAACGACTTCGCGAGCGCGTCGAGCTGACCCCTGGTCTCCGACAGGCCGAGGTACAAGCACGTCTCGCCCTTCCGGGCTCCTTCGAGGAGAAATTGCAGGCCGATGGTCGTCTTGCCGGTGCCGGGGGCGCCCTTGCACAGGTAGAGGGACCCCTGGATGAGGCCGCCACCGAGGACGGGGTCGAAACCCGGGACGCCGGTCTGGATGCGTTCGCTGCTGCTCATGGGTGCCAGCGGGACAGAATGGCGAATGACTGCGGCGGGAGCTCCAGGGCGCGGCCGTCCCAGCGGACCGCATCGTTGGACGCGAGCTCTAGAGCGCTCACCGGGGTGAATTGGTGCAAGTCCAGGCGCGCGGATTTGTGGCCGAGGGTGCAGGCCAGGACCAGCCCCGCCCGCGCCACCACCAGCCAGCCTTGCTCGTCGTCGTGCCAGGCCGCAAGGGCTTCCGGCGCAGCCTGGCGCAACTCGGGCCTCTCGCGGCGCAGACGCAGCAGGGCCTTGTACGAGGCGAGCACCTGCG
Source organism: Pseudomonadota bacterium (assembly GCA_023438785.1). Lineage (GTDB taxonomy): Bacteria > Myxococcota_A > Polyangia > Fen-1088 > Fen-1088 > Fen-1137. The sequence goes on along the minus strand of JAEXQJ010000138.1, from coordinate 6,302 downwards.
CGTGGGGCGCGCGCTCGGGCTCACCCCAATCCAGCTTGGCCGAAGCGAAGGTCGCCTCGGCCTGGGGATCGGGGATGTCCTCGGGCTTCCAACCAAAGCGGGCGAATTCGCGCCGCCGCCCCTCGCGCACCGCCTGACCCAGGGCCTCGTCTTCGTGGTCGGTGAAGTAAGGGAAGGGCGTGCTGGCCGCCCATTCCTGGCCCTGGAAGATGAGCGGCAGGAAGGGCGAGGTGAGGAGAATGGCCGCGCCCACCTCGGCGGCCGCCCGCCCGGCCTGCTGGTGCAGGCGATCGCCGCGCGCCCGGTTGCCCACCTGATCGTGGTTCTGCAGGGACACGACGAAGCGGTGGCCGGGCAGTCCCTGGGCCGTGCGCCCGTGACGCCGCCCGCGGTGGGGCGAGTAGATGCCGTCGTAGACGAACGCCGAGCCCAAGGCGCGCACCACGTGGCCCACATCGCCGAAGTCTTCGTAGTAGCCCGAGCGCTCGCCGGTCAGCACGGCGTGCAAGGCGTGGTGCAGATCATCGCTCCACTGGGCGTCCAGTCCGTACCCGCCCACCTCGGGCGCGCGCACCAGGCGCGGATCGTTGAGATCGCTCTCCGCCACCACGATCTTGTGTCGGCCCAGCTCGCCCTGCAGGGCGTGCACTTGCGCCGCGAGCTCCTCGAGGAAATGCAGGGCCGAGGTGTCCACCAGGGCGTGGACCGCGTCCAGACGCAGGCCATCCACGTGGTAGTCGCGCAGCCACATACAGGCGTTGTCGATGAGAAAGCGTCGCACCTCGTCCGAGCCCGGTCCGTCCAGGTTCACCGCCTGGCCCCAAGGCGTGGCATAGCGCTGGGTGAAGTAGGGGCCGAACTCGGAGAGGTAATTGCCGCTTGGCCCGAGGTGGTTGTAGACCACGTCCAGGACCACGGCCAGCCCGCGCGCGTGGCACGTGTCGACCAGGCGCTTGAGTCCGTCGGGGCCGCCATAGGCGTGGTGGGGCGCGAAGAGATCGGCGCCGTCGTATCCCCAGCCGCGCTGACCGGGAAACTCGGCCACCGGCATCAGCTCGACGTGCGTGACGCCCAACTCGAGCAGATGGTCCAGGTGGTCCCGCACGCCGTCGAAGGTGCCCTGCGGGGTGAAGGTGCCCACGTGCAGCTCGTAGAAGACTGCGGCCGGCAGGGGCACGGGTTGCCACCCGGCATCGGTCCAGTCGAAGCTGGTGTGGTCCACCACGGCAGAGGGGCCGTGCACGCCGTCGGGCTGGCTAGGTGAGCGCGGGTCAGGGCGAGGCGCGCGTCCGTCGACCGAGAACCAGTAACGTTGACCGGCCCGCGCCTCGGACACCGGCACGCTCCACCATTCGTCCGGGCCCGCGTTCATGGTCACCCGGCGCTCGGGCAGAACCAACTCCAAGGTGTGGGCTGCGGGAGCCCAGACGCGAAACTCGCTCATGGCTCATTGTCGCGCGCCAACAGACACACGGGGAATCGGGCCAGAAGGTCGGTCACCAGGGTCGGCCCGCCCTCGACGGTCTCGCCGGTGAATAGATGGCGCCAGCGCCCCGGCGGGATGTCCACGCGCGTGTCCTCCCAGCCGCCGTCCAGATGCAGGGGCCAGCGGGGCACCAGGGTTAGGACCTCGTCGCCGCGCACGAAGGCCACCACGTGCTCGGCCCGCGCTCCCTCGGCGAGCAGGGGGCCGTAGCTGCCCTCGGGACCGAAGGCGTGCGGTCGAGCCCGGCGCAAGGCGAGGGCCAGCTTGATGACCCACAGCTTGGGCAGCCCCTCGTGGGTGCGCGCCAGAACCGCTTCGGGCGTGGCCTCGCTCAGCTCGGCCAGCAACTGCTGCCGCCGCTCGAAGTCCACGGGCCGGCGGTTGTCCGGATCGACCAGGCTCAGGTCCCCCAGCTCGCTGCCCTGGTAGATGTCGGGTATGCCCGGCGCCGTGAGCTTGAGCAGCGTCTGAGCCAAGGAGTTCGTGCGTCCGGGCTTGGCCACCAAATCCACGAAGGCCTGCAACTCATCCCGAAAGGCCCGATCGGCCAGCACGTCGATGATGAAGGAATTGAGCGCGTCCTCGAACTCGGCGTTGGGCGCGGTCCACGAGGTCTGCCTCTTGGCCTCGCGCACGGCTTTCTGCATGTAGGCCAGGGCGCGTTCGCGCTCGATCGGCCAAGCACCCACCAGCGTCTGGTAGAAGAGGTACTCGGTGTTGCGATCGGGCATGCCATCGCGGCGGTGGCGCTCGTTGTGCAGCACCCAGCCGCGCACCGCCGCGGTCCAGCGATCGGCGATCTCCGAGAGCACGGCCAGGCGGGCGCGCACGTCTTCGCTGCGCTTGGTGTCGTGCGTGGAGGTGGTCAACAGCGTGCGCGGCCAGCGTTCCAGGGTGCGCACGCAACCCGCGTGGAACTCGTCCAACCCGATGGCGAAGTGGTCGGGGGAGGTGCCCACCTCGTTGAGCGCCACCAGGCGATTGAAATTATAGAAGGCCGTGTCCTCCACGCCCTTGGCCATCACCGAGCCCGAGAGTTGCTGGAAACGACAGGCCAGCTCCGATTCGGCCTCGCCGCGTATGCGCAAAAGCAGGATGTCGCGGATGAAATCCACCAGCCCCACGTCCATGTCCGGGCGCAGGGTCTTGGCCTGCTCCACCGCGTTCTCCACGCACTGGCGATCGAAGTCGGTGACCGCGCCGGTCTCGGGCCGCGCATAGGAGCGGTATGCGGGAAAACAGGCCAGCAGCTCGCGCAGGGCCTGGTGCACCTCATGGCGGGTGTAGTCGCGAAAACCGCGGTGCTGTTCGCAGATGCGTAGGAGCAAGGCCGTCAGCCGGTTGAGCTCGCTGCCCAGGAGATCGTGCAACACCAGATCCTTGGCCTCGCGGACCACAGCGGCGAAGTCGGACGCGCAACCCGTCAGCTCGACGTAGAAATCGGTGAGCGGCTTTTCGCCCTCCGGGTGCACGAGCAGGTGCGTGACCTGGTTGATGAACTCGTAGCCCACTGTCCCGTCCACGGGCCACGTGGCCGGAAGCTGCTCGTCGCCGGTCAGGATCTTTTCCGCCACGATCCAGGCCGTGGGCTGGGCATCCCGCAGACGCCAGAAGTAGCCCTCGGGATCGCGCAGCCCGTCCGGGTGATCGATGCGCAGCCCGTCCAACACGCCCTCGCGCAGCCAGCCCAGCACCAGGCCGTGGGTCTCCGCGAAGACGTGTTCATCCTCCGTGCGCAGGGCCACCAGCGAGCTGACGTCGAAGAAGCGTCGGTAGCCCAGGTCCTGCGAGGCCGCGCGCCAGAAGGCCAGACGGTAATTCTGGCGCGACAGGAAGGCATCCACGGCGTCGGGGTTGCCGTTGATCTCGGCCATGATGGCGTCGATGGCCACCGCCACCGAGCGTTGTTCGCTGCACAGGCGGGACAGATGGCGGCGCAGCACCTCCTTGTCCCGATGCAGCCGCTCCACGCTCTCGCGGTCGGTGGCGGTGGGCGGGGGCAGGAACTGCAAGGCATCGGCGATGAAGGCCAGATCCGTCGAGCCACAGCGGCCAGCGGCGCGGCTGAGCAGGTCAGCCACCGAATGGGGCGCTACCGGCACGGCATGGTCGAAGTAGTGCAGAGTGAACGAGCCGCCCTCGCGGCGGACCTTGATTTCGCCCGATTCCACCACGCGGCCGTAGTGTTCGCGCAGCACGGGCAGGAGCACCTTGTCGCGCAGCCGCTCCTCGGGGCCCGCCCACTCCACGTCGAAGAAATATGCGTAGCGGCTCGACGGGCCATTCTCCAGCACGTCCCACCACCAGGGGTTGTGCGGCCCGATGGCCATGTGGTTTGGCACGATGTCGAGGAGCTGACCGAGCTGTGCCTGCCCCAGCGCGTCGCAGAAGGCCTTGTGACCCACCGCTCCGCCCAGCTCCTCGTTGACGCGCGCCGGGTCAACCACGTCATAGCCGTGCATGCTGCCTGGGGCCGCCTGCAGATAGGGCGACGAGTACACGTGGCTGATGCCCAGGGCTGCCAGGTAGTCGGACAGGGCAGAGGCTTCGGAGAATCCGAACCCGGGACAGAACTGAAGGCGATAGGTGGCACGCGGGTCCGCGGACATGTGGCACGTCGAGGATTGGATGGGTGGCGGCCCGGCTTGTGTCGCTCGCCCTCGTGACGTTGTGCATGGTTCGTTGCTGCGCGGCGGCGAAGAAAAAGGCACGAAATGCACTCGTCCGCGCATGGATTGTTGCAGGTGCGTGTCTCTAACGTTCCATTGGTGTGCTTTCGGTCCAGCGCAGGGTACCGAACCCCACATCGCCTACATCATCCCCAACCTGCGCGCTTTCCAGCCAACAGGAGTCGCCATGGAGACAGCCGTGAAGTCACTGCCGCAGCGGGTAATGTCCGAAGCCTCCGCTGCAGTGAGCTTGTCGACCGCCGAGGCCGCCCTGGCCGCGACGACCGACCTGCCCGCCACGGGTGCCATGAAAGCCTATCGCATACCCAACCTGGCCCGGGCCTGCCAGGTCATGCGGCTCTTTGCTTATTCCGATGAGAAGCTCTCTTCGTCCGCCGTTGCACGACGGCTGAAGATCCCACGCACCACCGTCCTGCGCATCCTGCACACCCTCACGGCCGAACGCCTTCTGCAGCGCAACGGCTGCGATTTCTTCGCGGCCGGCGAGCTGTCTCGCTTGGGACTGCGGACCGAGGGAACGCTGCGTGCGGCGGCCACGCCCGTCCTGCGCGCCCTGGCGCAGGAGGTGGGGGCTGCGACGCAGTTGGTCGTGCTGGCCGACGACAAGGCCGTGGTGGCCGAGACCTGCGACGCACAGACCGCCCTGCGCGCGACCTTCCGGGCGGGCATGCTGCTCGATCTGCACTGCACCGCCGCGGGCAAGGTCTTCCTGGCCTTCGGCGCGCCGTCTCGTCTGGCCACGCTGCTCGCCTTGGGAGCCCTGGAGGCGCACACCGGACGTAGCATGACCTCCGGTCCGGCCCTATCCGCCGAGTGCGCCCAGGTGGCCCGCCAGGGCTACTCGGTCGATCGGGGCGAGTATAAGGACGGCATCTGTGGCGTTGCGGCGCCGGTGCGCGATGCGGGCGGCGCGCTCGTCGCCGCCCTCAGCATCACCTTCAATCGTACCTCCATGTCCGAATCGGAGATCGCCGAAGCCAGCGCCCAGGTCACGCGGGCGGCGCGCCAGCTTGGATCGCAGGTCGTGCCCGTCAACACGTCCCGCCCGGGAAACGCCTAAGGGCGCGTCCGCAGAATGCGACCAGGGGTGAGGTGCCCGTATCCTCACCCCCCTCAGAGCTCGGCGTTCAGCATGAACCCGCCGAAGGCGGTCGGGTCACCCAGGGTTCCCAGATCTTGGGTCTCGGTTCCGACGTGCACGCGGCGTTGCAGCCAGAGGGTGCCGGCGTACAGCTCGCACGCCAGGCCGTGGCCCAGGTCGAAGGCCAGCCCGAGGCTGAGGGCGGCCGCCGGGCTCGATCGCGTGACCGTCTGCCCGATGACGTCGGCTGCCTTGGCCTGGCCGCGCACCTTCACCCAGTACTCGCCGCCCGAGAGCGCCAGCAGGGGCTGCAAGCGCCACCACCGTCGTGTCAGTAGCGCCAGCTCGGCGCTCACGAAGTGCGGGTCGAGGCTGACCTCTCCCAGGGTGCTCTGGCGGGTGGGCTTGCTGCCCAGGCCCAACGCCACGGCACGCGCGCGCAGCCACGGCCATGGCAGGTAGCCGAGCCCGATGCGCGGCGTGAGCGAGGGACCAAAACCGGGGGCCGAGCCGAGCACCACCGCCCCAGCCGCCAGGTGAAAGCGTTTGTGCCGCGGGCGTGGCTGCGGAACGACTGCCTCGTTTTCTTCGGTCACTGCGCGGCGGGTCTCCGCGCGCCGGTCGACCAAGGTGTCGAACATGCGGGCACGGATGAAGTCCACGACCCGCACCGCCAGGATCACGTCGGCTCGTTGTTTGTCGGTTTCATCCGCTGCCGCGATGTGTGCGACGCGCACGTGGCTCGCGTCGGCGTGGGCCGCGAAGGTCACGTCCAGCGAGCGGGTCAGATTCGTCGCTCCGTCCGGCAGGGAGAAGGTCACGACCGCCGCCGCGCGCGACTCGGCCCCCAGGCGCTCGAGCTGGGCAGGCGACACCCGGTCCCCGGGCGAAGAGACCAGCCGAACCTCGAACCCGACCGCCGTCGCCTCGCCGCGCAATCGATGCAGGGCCTCGACCATGGCGGCGTCGGCGTTTGCGGGCACGGCAACCACGACCACGGCGGGCACGTCTGCCGCGAAGGCTGGGCGAGCGAGCACGGCCTGCA
>JAEXQJ010000051.1:0-32500 GCA_023438785.1 Pseudomonadota bacterium | reverse complement strand
CCTTCGAGGGGGCGAGGCGACACGGCCGCCATCATATGCGGCAACCCGGGCTACTCGTCGAGTTCCACGTTCCAGTAGGACGCATTCGGCAGGTCCAGGAACGGCAACCACTCGCGGTAGCGGATGTGCTCGCCCACGGCTCGGAAGGTCGGCGTCCAGCGCGGCCGCACCGGCGTGCGCAGCAGGCGCATTCCCGCCCGCTCGGGTGTCCGCGCTCCCTTGGCGAGATTGCAATCGATGCAGCAACACACGACGTTCTCCCACGTGGTTCGCCCGCCCTGCGAACGAGGAACGACGTGGTCCAGATTCAGATCGGTGCGCGCGCGTTGGCGCCCGCAGTACTGGCAGGTGTTGGCGTCGCGCACGTAGATATTGTGGCGGGAGAAGCGCACCTTCGACCGCGGGATGCGGTCGTAGATTTGGAGGATGATGACGCGAGGAACGCGAATGGCGCGGTCAACGGTGTGAATCACATCCTGGCCCAGTTCGGCCGACAGCTGGGACCAGCTGGCGAAATCGAAGATGCGGAACTGCTCGTCGATGGCCTGGGCCACACCCATATAGAGGAGCGTGAAAGCGCGGCGAACGCTGGTCACGTGAATGGGCTGGAAGTGCCGATTGAGGACCAGGACCGCCGAGTTGATCATCGCCGGCCCACCTCCTTGCCGGGCCGCCCTGGATATCGCGTCAGAGAGGGACGGCCCACTCCACCTGCGCCGCCTTGCGAAGCGGTGCGTCTCGTGAACGGCCGCCGAAGCGACCGATGAAACTCGGCCGCGCCCATGAGCTGCGCGGGATCGTAACAGACCCAAAGCGGCTCGGCAAAGGGCTGTACAATGCCGGGGCTTGAACACCGAGACACTGTCCGCGCTGGTGGCCGCCATCGTCGGACTGGCCATTGGCGGGTCCGTTCTTCTGCGCGAACCTCGACGCGGCGTCCACGTCCTGTTCGCCACGTTCGCTTTCAACATCGCCGTGCAACGGCTCCTGGCGTTCTTCTCGGCAGGCCAGGATCCGGATTCGCTGCTGTGCTGGGCGGCCCTGGCCACCTCGGTCTCTCTACCGGCCACGGCCCAGCGGTTCTTCCAGGCGTTCTTGGGCGACGAGGCGGGGCCGCCGCCGCTGTCACGCTCCACGGTGGTGGGCGCGGGGCTCCTCTATCTGGCGTTCCTGGCCAGCCGTTTTCTGGCCGTGCCCATCCACACCACGCGCTGGTTCCACGTGGCGCTCGTGGCCTACGTCTTCGTTGGGCTCTACCTGTCGGTGTACTACCTATACCGGCGCTACCGAGGGACGCCTTCACGGGTCGAGAAGATTCGGCTGCTCTATCTCTTGGTGGGCGGCGTGGCCACCGTGTCGGCGGCGCTGCTGGACCTGATCGTTCCGACGCCGTCGTTTGGCAGCATCTTCATCACCATCTACCTGTACTTCCTGTCGCAAACGCTGGTTCGTTACCGCCTCCTCGACCTCAACGAGCTCCTCGGGCGCATGGTGGTGCTGGCCACCTTGGTGATGATCACGGCGATCATCTTCGGCACCCTGCTCATCAAGTGGGTCGAGCTGGACCAGCTGGGGGTGTTCTTCCTCAACGCCCTGGTCGCCTCGACCGCGATCATCATCGTTTTCGAGCCCCTCCGCTCGCACCTGGAACGGGCCATCAACCGCTGGATGTTCCAGGAGAAGTACGAGCTGTTTCGGCGCATCGAGACCTTGCGCGCCGATCTGATGAACGTCATCGATGTGCGCGACCTGGTGCCGCGTGTGCTGTCGGCGTTGGAGGATTCCCGCCGGGTCACGCATGCCTCGCTGTACATCGTGGACCCAGACGGCTCGGCGTATGAGCTGGCGGGACACGTGGGTCCGCGGCCGGAGGCGCGTCTGGATGCGGTCGCGTATCGGGCCTTTCTCGAACGCCTGCGTCGGGCGGGGGCGCTGTCCAGCGAGGGCCTGGAGCGCGAGGTCGCGGCCTTGCGCAACACGCAGAGTGAGGAGCGCGAGGGACTGCTCCTCATGATGCGCGCGCTGGAGCTGCTCAACGGGTCGGTGGTGCTCGCCGTGCTGGGGGAGGAGCAGCTCTTGGGCATGCTGGTCTTGCGCGACGAGCGTCTGCGCGAGGCCTACTCGTCAGAGGAGATCGAGCTCTTCCGCGGCGTGGCGGCGTCCATCGGGGTCACGCTGCAGAACTCGCAGGTCTACGAGCGCATGAAGGAGCGCGACCGTCTGGCGGCGCTGGGCCAGATGGCCGCCGGGTTGGCGCACGAGATCCGCAACCCGCTGGGCTCGATCAAGGGTGCGGCCCAGTTCCTGCAGCCGGCGGGGCAGCAGCCGCCCGATCCGGCCGGGCTACGCGAATTCCTCGGCATCATCGTCGAGGAGGTGGATCGGCTGAACAAGATCGTCTCGCAGTTCCTCGACTACGCGCGACCGTACCGCGGCGACCAGACCCCGCTGGACATCAACGACGTGGTTCGCAAGACGCTGCACCTTTTGGAGAGCAAGGAAGGCCGCGCTGGCTCGGAGATCGTGACCAACTTCTTGGAGGGGCTGCCGCAGGTCCGCGCCGACGCGCAGCAGTTGCGGCAGGTGTTCCTCAACCTGTCGCTCAACGCGCTGGAGGCCATGCCCAACGGCGGCAAATTGCAGGTGTCCACGGGACTGCGGCGTTCCACGCGGCGAGGCGCGGCGGCGGCGTTCCTGGAGGTGCGCTTCCGCGACTCGGGCGTGGGCATTCCGCCCGGCGATCAGCGCAACCTGTTCATTCCCTTTTTCACCACGAAGGAGAAGGGCACGGGCTTGGGCCTGCCCATCAGCCAGCGCATCATCGAGAATCACGGCGGCACCATCGAGGTGCGCTCGCAGCCGGGCACGGGCTCGACGTTCACCGTGCTGCTGCCGGTGGAAGCCGACGCCTATGCGTCATCTATCGAAAACAAGAAGCTGCCGCCGCCCGTGCCGACCGCAGGCGCCGAACCTACACCCCCGGCGGGCAAGCAAGGCCGTCGCGCCAAGGCCTAATTGGGCTAGATTCGCATGGTGGCCAGCAGCGAGACCGAAAAGAAACGCATCCTCATAGCGGATGACGAAATCAACATTCGTCGCGTGCTGGAGGCCATCTTGCGGCGAGATGGTTACGACGTGGTCACGGCGGCCAACGGCAACGAAGCGCTGGCCAACATGAGCCACGAGATCCATACCGTGATCACCGATCTGAAGATGCCGGGCCTGGACGGCATGGGGCTGCTGCGTCGCCTGTCGGCCGAGTACCCCGACGTGCCGGTGGTGATGATCACGGCGCATGGCTCGGTGGAGAACGCGGTGGAGGCGGTCAAGCTGGGGGCCTTCGACTACCTGGAGAAGCCCTTCGACCAGGAGCAGATCAGTCAGATCGTCAGTAAGGCCATGCGCACGCATGTGCTCGCCCGCCGCGACGCCCGGCCCGAGGACGCGGCGAGCCGGGGGCGCTTCCGGCTGGTGGGCGAGTCGCCGGCGATTCGGCAGATTTACGCCGTGGTCGAGAAGGTGGCCGACACGCCGTCTACCGTGCTCATCACGGGCGAGTCGGGAACGGGAAAAGAGCTGGTGGCGCGGGCGCTGCACGACAACTCGTCCCGCCACTCGGGACCGTTCATCAAGATCAACTGCGCCGCCATTCCCAAGACCCTGATGGAGTCCGAGCTGTTCGGCTATGAGAAGGGGGCCTTCACCGGCGCGGTGGGCTCCAAGCCAGGACGTTTCGAGCTGGCCCACGGCGGCACGCTGTTTCTCGATGAGATTGGCGAGATCCCGACGGAGATGCAGGTCAAGCTGCTGCGCGTCCTGCAGGAGTCTGAGTTCGAACGCGTGGGCGGCATCAAGACCATCAAGGTCGACGTCCGCCTGCTGACCGCGACCAACCGCGATTTGGCGGCGGAGATCGGCACGGGCAGCTTCCGCGAGGATCTGTTCTATCGCCTCAACGTCGTCCCCATTCACTTGCCCGCCTTGCGCGAGCGGCGCCAGGACATTCCCTTGCTGGTCGACCACTTCATCGCGCGGTTCAACGAGCGACTGAAGAAGCAGATCACGGGCATCGAGCCCGAGGCGGTGGAGCGGCTGGTGGCGCACAACTGGCCGGGCAACATCCGCGAGTTGGAGAACGTCGTCGAGCGAACCATTCTGTTCTGCGAAGGTCCGCACATCGCGGTGGACGACTTGCCGCCCGAGATCAGCGGGCTACCGTCCTCGGCGTCGTCTGCCTCCCTGCCCGAGATCACCGCGCCGGCTGCGCCCGCGCCGGCCCCGGCAGCTTCCGCGGTTCCGCCGGTCGGCGAAGAGGTGGGATCGCTCAAAGAGGCGGTGCGCGCCGAGACCGAGCGCGTGGAGCGTGAGCTGATCCAGCGCGCCTTGGACGAGACGGGCGGCAACGTGACGCAGGCGGCGCGCAAGCTACAGATCTCCCGCAAGAGTCTGCAAACCAAGATGAAGGAACTGGGGCTGCGCGACCGAGAGTAGCAGCACGCCTGTGTTATCGTGGGCGCGCGCCGTGGCTGGGAAGTGCACACGTTTGCTCGCCTTGACCCTCTGGGGGCTGGGTGTGTCGCGGGCCGTGCTGGGGGCCGAGGTGACGCGCGTGGTGTCGGGCCCGCAGTCGAGTCGGATCCCCGACGTCAATGTGTCCCTGACCTGGCTGCACGAGCAGACCAGCGGCGCCGTCAAACGCGAAACCGAGTCGGCCGTGGGTTTGAGCGTGGCCAAGGATTTGCTGTACCGCCAGACACGCGACGTGCTGCAACTGCGCGGCGACGTGGGCGTCTGGCACGGGCTCAGCCTGTTCGTCGTGGGCTCCGTGGTGATCAACGACGAGCGCGGGCTGGACTTCGACCGGACGGCCACCTGCCAGCCCAGCTCGCCGGACACTGATCCGTGCGTGAGCGCCAACAGCTCGACCGTGCTGCGCGATGGGTTTTTCGCCCAGAGCACCAGCGCTAGCTACGGGCTGGATGCGGACAACCGCCGCGCCTTCAGCGCGCCGTCGGAGCGGGTCTTCCGCAGCCCCTCGCGGCACGGGCTGGAGCACCTGGGCTTGGGTGCGAGCTGGGCGGTGTTTCGCCAGGCCCTGGACGACACCAAGCCCACCTGGCTGGTGCGCGCCGAGACGCGGCTGTCGTTGGGGCAGGACATGCGCTTCGATCCCGGCAATCCCACCGCCAACCGCGGCGTGGGTCTGGGCTATCACCAGTTCATCCTCTCTTCTTTGTTCTCGCGTCGCTTCGGCCGTGTCGAGCCGTATATGAGCGGCTGGTTCATGCTGCCCGTGCTCACCGGCGACAGCACGTACAAGCAGCCGCATCTGCAGCACGATGGTTTCGATGGCGCGCAGAAACGGGTCGGCGCTCAGGTGGGGACGGAGGCCGTGCTGTGGGAAGGGCGCCCGGGGCGACGCGTCCTCTTCGAGGTTCGGGCAAGCGGGGAGATGCGCCTGGCGGGCCTGGCCCAAAGCGAGATCTGGGAGATGCTCTCGGGTGACCAGGGCTGCGCCAGCAACGCGACGCTGTGCCGGGCCGGGATCGACACGGACGTGAACGGCGACGGCAATCCGGAACCGAACTCGGGCATCACGCGCAGCCCGGCCTACGGTGTGTTTGGCGCGGAGGCGGGCCTGAGTGCCTACTGCGGCCGGCACGCGCGCCTCCGTGGCCTGTTCGGCGTGTCCATGCAGCCCTCGCGCACACTGACCGACGGCCTGTCGGGCAACACGCTCTACGACACCCCCGGGCGCCGCTTCCGAATGGAAGAGCTGCGCACGTGGCACATCACGGTGGATGCCGCGGCGTTCTTCTAGCCGGAGCAGCGCTCGAAGAAGGCGGCAACGTCCTCCAGCTCCTCGGTGCGCGGGCATTCGCCGGGGAGGCTGGCCATCAGCACGCTGCCGTAGCGGCGGCGCCGCAGGCGCCCGTCGAGGATGGCCACCACGCCGCGATCCGAGCGCGTGCGCACCAGCCGGCCGAAGCCTTGCTTGAGCGCCAGGGCGGCGCGCGGGAGTTGAAATGACGAGAACGGATCGCCGCCGTCCTCGCGGATGCGTTCGATGCGCGCGGCGGTGAGCGGATCGTTGGGCACGGCGAAGGGCAGACGATCGATGACCACCAACGACAGCGCCTCGCCGGGCACGTCCACGCCCTCCCAGAAACTCTGCGTGGCCAGCAGGACCGAACCCAGATTGCGCCGCAGATCCGCGAGCAGGGCATGGCGCGGCCGCTCGCCCTGCACGAGCAGCGGAAAGCCGCCGTCGGCCCGCAGGACGTCTTCGCAGATGCGCAGATTGCGAAAGCTCGTGAAGAGCAGCAGGGCGCGGCCGCGCGACAGGCGGCACAGCTCGAGGGCGCGCACGGCCGCCGCCGCCGGAAAGGTCTCCTGACCGGGATCGGGCAAGTCGGCAGGGAGATAGAGCAGCGCCTGCTCGCCGAAGCGGAAGGGCGACGGGAAAGAGGCCTCGCTGGCCGTGTCGGTCAGCCCGAGGCGGTCACGCAGGTAATCGAAGCTGCCGCCCGCGCTTAGGGTCGCGGAGGTGAAGAGAATGGGACCGGCGTGGCGATCGAAGCTCTCGCGCAGCATCGGCGCGGCGGCGACCGGCGAGGCGCGCAGGGTGATGTTGCGGCGGCCGAGCACGATCCAACGGATGCAGTCCCGCCGCGCGGTGCCCACGATCTCGCCCAGATCGTCGCGAATGGCCGTAGCCCGCCGAGACAGGCCCCCAAGCACGGCGGCCACCGCGGGCGACGGCGCGACGGGACGCTCCAGATGGGACATGTCGTCCTCGGTGAGGCGCGCGGTGAACGCGGCGATCTCCTCCAACACCGCATCCAGCTCGTGATAGCGGCGCAGGGTGAGCGTGTTCCACAGATCCTCGGGCATCTCCACGCGCACTTCCTCGCCGGCGGTGCCTGGCAGGCGCGCGCGGAGGGCGTCGCCCAGGACGTGCGCGGCCGATTCCAGACTGTGCTCCAAGGTGCGGGCGCGGCTCTGCCCCAGGGCAGGCACGGGCGCGCGCGCCAGATCGCGGGCCAGGGCGAACATGCGCGCCATGGAGACCTGCACGCCAAAGACTTCGGTGGCCACGTCCTCCACCTGGTGGGCCTCGTCGAAGATCACCGCCTCGTAGGGCGGCAGGACCTGAGCGTCGGGCCAGCGGGTGCGCAAGGCCAGATCGGCGAGGAACAGATGGTGATTGACCACGACCACCTGCGAGGCCAGCGCGGCCCGGCGCACGCGCGTGACGAAGCAACGCTCGTTGAACGGGCAGCGGCTGCCCAGGCGGATTTCGGGCGCGGCGGTGATCTCGCGCCACAGGGGCGACTCGTCGGGCACATCTGCTAGGTCGGCCTTGTCGCCACTGGCCGTGGTCTCGACCCAGGCGCCAATGTGCTCCATCTCGGGCGATCGAGTCGCACCCAGCACCAGCTGGCGCGTGAACTCGTCGAAGCGGCGCAGGCAAACGTAATTGGACATGCCCTTCATGACCGTGAAGCTGAAGGGCGTGCGCAGAACCCGCTGCAAGCGGGGCAGATCCACGCGCGCAATCTGATCCTGCAAGGTGCGCGTGCCCGTGCTGACCACGATCTTGCGCCCGGACAGAATGGCCGGCACCAGGTAGGCCATGGTCTTGCCCGTGCCCGTGCCCGCTTCGAGCAGGAGGCGCTCGTCCATGTCGAGCGCCTCCGCCACCCGCTCGGCCATGGCCAACTGACCCGGGCGGGACTCGTAGCCCGGCAGCACGCCTTCCAGCGCGCCTCCCGGGCGCAGGATCTCGGCGACGGCCTGACGAAGGCTCACTTCGCGCGGTTGGCTTTCTCGGTCAGACCCGAGGTACCGAAGCGGCTCTCCAACTCGGCGAACACCGCGTCCATCGGAACCTTGGCGGCGTGCAGGCCCACCATCATGTGGAACAGCAGATCAGCGGCCTCGTGAGCCGTGTGCTTGGCATCGCCGGCGGGCAGGGCCTGGCACAACTCGGCCGCCTCCTCGATGATCTTGCCGTTGATCTTGGCCGGCCCAGCCTTGAGCAGCGAGGCCACGTACGACTTGTCCGGCGATTCCTGCTGGCGTTGGGCGATGACCTCGGCCAGGCGCGACAGGATGACGGGCGGCGGGCCCAGCGGTCCATCGTCCTCGGTCAAGCCGGCGGGCGCGGCGGCGCGGAAGAAGCACGACGTGGCGTTGGTGTGGCACGACGGGCCGTTCGCGTCGACGATGTACAGCACGGCGTCTGCATCGCAGTCCAGGCGAACGTCGTAAACGCGCATGGCGTGGCCCGAGGTCTTGCCCTTCTCCCACAGCTCGTTGCGCGAGCGGCTCCAGAAGGTGGCCAGGCCATTGTTGATGGTCGCGCGCAAAGCCTCTTCGTTGGCCCAGGCCAACATACGAACCACGCCAGTAGCGCGGTCCTGGGCAATGACCGGGATCAGTCCCTTTTGGTCGAACTTGGCGGCGGCCACGAGCGCGTCTGCATTTCCAATCATGGGCCACGTCTACCGCACTTTGCGGGGGCTTGAACACCCGCTTGCCCGGGCAGCGGACCCCGGAGGCGCGCCCGAGCGACCCGCCGGCTCAGCGCGACGCCGCACGATGGCGCACGCCGCGCACCAGATGAATGACCAAGGCCACGGCCGCAAGAATCAGCAGCAGGTGAATGGCCGCCGCGGTGATGTGCACGATCAGGAAGGTGATGATCCAGGCCAACAACAGGACTGCAGCCAAACCCAGCAGCATTTTTGCCCTCCTGCTTTCAGTGTGGCCGTCTGATTCGCGGTCCGCCTTGCGCCGACCGGCAGGGATGACAGCGGCGGTTCTTTGTGACCGCGAAGACTCGTAATAGGTTGGGCGCGTGGCGCTCCGTTCCCTCGGTGGATCCGCTTCGGCGCGCGCCTTCGCCCAGGCGTTGCTGGGTTGGTACGACCGCGGCCGACGTGACTTGCCATGGCGGCCGGCGCCGAGCCCGTACCAGACCCTCGTCTCCGAGCTCATGCTGCAGCAGACGGTGGTGGCCACGGTGGTGCCCTACTTCGAGCGCTTCGTGGCCCGTTTCCCCGATGTGCGGACACTGGCCCAGGCGCCCGAGGAAGAGGTGCTCGCCTTGTGGTCGGGCCTGGGCTACTACAGCCGCGGTCGCAACTTGCACCGGTTGGCCCGACAGGTGGTGCGAGAGCACGGCGGTGTATTGCCCAAGGATGAGGCCGGCCTGCGCACCCTGCCCGGCGTGGGCCCCTACACGGCGGCTGCGGTGGCGGCCATCGCCTTTGGCGCGCGGACCTTCGCCCTGGACGGCAACGCCGGCCGGGTCATGGCCCGCTTGCACGCGGTCACCCAGCCGCTCAACCGCCCGTCCACGCGGGCCCGGCTGCGGGAATTGGGTACGGCCCTGGTGCCGGCTCGGCGGTGCGGGGACTTCGCCCAGGCGGTCATGGAATTGGGCGCCCTCTGTTGCACGCCGCGCGCGCCCCGCTGCGCTGCTTGCCCGGTGTCCGGGTTCTGTGAGGCGAACGCCCAGGGGCTCGTGGATCGCATTCCCTCCCGCGCCCCTCGCCCTGCCAGGCGCACGCTGGCCCTGGCGTGCGTGGCCCTCGCGCGCGGCGGACGCCTTCTGCTCATGCGCCAGCCCGCGGGCCAGCTCCTGGGCGGAACCTGGATTCTGCCGGCGCATGAAGTCGAGGCCGGGTGTGCGCCGTCCGAGGCGGCCGCCCGGGCGGTGACAGCGCTGGGGGTCCGACCGCAAGGCCGGCTGCGCGAGTTGGGCAGCGCGCGCCACATCTTCACCCATCGGGACGTGACCGCCACGGTCTTCGCGGTCCGCGGCGCCGGCCAACCCTCGGGCGGCGATCTGCGCTGGCTCAGCCGGACCGAGCTCGGCGGGTTGGCCATCTCCAGCTTCACGCGCAAGCTGCTCCGGCTTCTTCCCGACGAGTGTCTGCGCCAGCGCGACCCTCAACCATAGTTTCCCTGGCGAGCGCACGACAGCGTGGCGAGCGCAGTGCTCATCGTCTACATCTGTGCGCCGAAGAGAAAGGATCGAGGAGAGACGACAGCTGTATGCAGGCGACTTGGGAACGGATCGCGCGGTGGAGTCTTCTGCTCGCTTTTTGCCTGTTGTGCCCGCGGGCCTCGACGGCAGCGGCCGAGCCCGCGCGCGTCGATCGCGTGGATGTGGTCGCAGCTAACGGCAGCGTGGGCCTGGACTGGCCGCGCGTGCCCGAGGCCAGTGGCTACCGCATCTACTGGTCCACGTCGCCGGGCGTGGTGCCCGGCCGCGCTGCCCACCTGGACAGCCGCGAGCCCGCCTGCGTGCACCATGGCCTGCGCAATGGCACCCGCTATCATTACGTGGTGAGCCCGCTCATCGGCGGCCGCGAGGGCGCGCCGAGCCCCGAGGTCAGCGCCACGCCGGCTGGCGCTTGGGCGCTGGAGGAGCTGGGCGCGGGAGACTTCGACGACGTGCTGACCGGCCGCCGTGTGCCCCGCGTTCCCATCAAAGACCGCATCCACGTGCACCTCTTCGCGGAGGGCTATCAAGAGGAGGATCTGCCCACCCTGCACGACGGCGCCAGCCACGCCGACCATCGCGCCAACGACGTGGACCGTTGGGTCGACGAGGTCTTCACCATCGAGCCCTACCGTCACTTCCGCTCGGCCTTCGTGGTGTGGTACCTGCCGCGCGCCTCGGCCCATCACCTGGGTCAGGGCGAGACGGCCTTGGGGGTGGGTGTGGACGACGGCGGCGTGGGCGACGTGCAGGCCAGCGCGGGGCCGCTCTTCGCCGCGCTCGACGGTTCGGGGCAGGATGCCTTCGCTTTTCCGCTCACGGAATCGTCGCGCAACCACGTGGCCGCGATCCTGCTCTTTGATCCCCAGGCGGGCCGGGCCGGCTTCAGCGGCGTGTCGCTCACCTTGAACAACCCCGCCAACCGCGCCCAAACCCTGCCCTGTGCCTTTGGCATCGATCACGCGCACGAGTTCACGCACGCCTTCGCAGGCCTACGCGACGAGTACCTGGAGGATCGCAATCGCCCGCCGGTGGCGCGAGAAACCTGGAACATCGCGCCCTCGAACCGCTGCGACGAATTGCCTTGGGCCCACCTCCTGGCTGGACGCGGGGTCAACTCCACGCCCCATCTGGTGGGCGCCTTCGGCAGCCCGCAACACGGGTTTCATCCCGAGCTCCTGTGCCTGATGAATGGCATGCACGACAACGGGCGGTACTACTGCCCGGCCGGGCCAGACGGCGCGCCCGACCTGGGCATGCGCGTGAATCGGCTGTGCAACTTCTGTCGCGAGATCACGACCTTCCGAATCTTCGAACGAAGCGGCCGGCTGGGCGACACGGGGACCTACGAGCGGTGGAAGGCCAACTATCGCGCGCCCTTCTATCGGCGCCTCGGTTTCCAGACGCCGCCCCGCCTGCCTCAGGCCGTGCGTTGCCCGGACCAGCCGGCGCGCCCCGTCTTCGAGGACTGCACCTCCTGAAGAGACGCGGCGCCGCCCCGCGAGGTCAATGGCCCTTGCGCATCTCGGTGAGCTCGCCGACGCGCAGCTCTTTGGTGCTGCGGGCGATCCAGGCCACCGAGGCGTTGTCGCGCACGTCCACGACCCAGATCTCGCCCACCACTTCCTTGGGGAAGTTGGGATCGTGTTTCTCCCAGCTCTCCAGGACGCCGCGGTAGCCGTCGCCGCGGCGGATGACGAACGTGCGGTTACCCACCTGCACACCGTCGCGCTTGCCGCGGTTGAGCACCACGAACTGCTCAGCGCCCAGCAATTGGGTCGGGGCGAAGGTGGCCACCACGCGCGCCTCCACATTCACGTCGCTGGGGCGCGGCTCCACGCGCTTGAATTGATGGATGAGGTTGCTCACCCGATAGCCGCGTTCGATGGGTTCCACCACATTGACCAGGGTGCCGCGTGCCTGTCCCTCCGCCGAGATCTGATCCACCATCACGTCTCCGCGCACCCGCACGAGGTAGCCGTATGTCTTGCCCGTCTCCGGATCGACGACAGGCCTGTCCGCATCGGTGTCGAAGATGGTGTAACGCTCCCCCGCCTGGAGCGGCCGATCCTTGGGGAAGTGCAGGTAGACCTGATCGCCGGTGGCGAGAAGGATCTTCTCCTCGCGCGAGCCGCTCAGCGTGGCAGCCACGGCCAGATCCTTGGCCTCGATGAAGCCCACCTCGCGCAACACGACCGCGCTGCTGCTGAGGGCGAGGGAGCGAGCGCCGCCGATCAGGTGCGGACCGCCGTCCCCGCCGACCGGGGCCGGCGCGGCTTCGGGCGTGGCCGTGGATTCACCCAGGCGAATCACATCGCCCGGGAAGATCCAATGCGGATTGGTGATCACGGGATTGGCCGCCCAGAGGCGCGGCCAGCGCCACGGGTCGTTGAAATACCTGGAACACAGGCTCCACAGCGTGTCGCCCTTCTGAACCACGTGCAGCTCGGGGACCCCGCCGGCGGGCGGCGCAGCCCCGTCCGCGCCCTCGGCAGAGGCCAGCCCGCCCATCCCCGCGCCCACGCCGTAGACGCCGCCGGGCGGGGCCAGGCCCTCGGACGTGTTCTCCAGCCGCCGGGTGTCCGCGTCCTTTTCTCGCGAGCCCAGGGTTTGCGAGGCGTTGCCTCGACCTCCGGAGCCTTGGCTGCTCGCGGCGGCGGGCGGGGTGCTGAGCGCCGGGGCCTGGGCCAACACCGCCGGCGCCCAGGCCGTGCAGAGGACCAACGGGGACAGGTGACGGAGTAGCCTCACGGAGCCTCCTCGGGAGAGTGCGTGCTCTTGCCAGCCGCGATGTCGTTCGATGCGTGCCCAGGATTCGGACCGTTCAACTCAGCTAGGCGGGCCGTCGCCAGATTGGCGGCCTCGTGGCGCGGGTACGAACGAATGAGCTGCTCCAGCGTCTGCTTGCCCGCTTCCACGCTGCCCAGCGCCAGGTAGCTGTAGCCGACTTTGAGGAGCGCATCGGGCACCTTGTTGCCGTGGGGATAGCGCTCGACCACCCGGCGGAACTCGCGCACCGCCGTCGCGTAGTCCTTGCGGTCGTACGCGCACTCGCCCAGCCAATACTGGGCGTTGTCCGCCAAATCGTGGGACGCGTGCTGCCGCAGGAACTCGCGAAACGAGGTGCTGGCTTCATCGTGCTCACCGGCGCGCAGGGCCTCGTACCCCTTGCGGTACAACTGGAACGCGCCCGTATCCGGATTGCTCTTGGGCCGCGGGGCGGGCGGCGCATCGCGGGTCACGGTTCCGCGAACCGGCTCGGCGGGCTCGCTGAACACGGGGGCCTGCTCGCCCTGCAACCTGAGCACGGGTCGGCGCGCGTTGGACTTGGCAGCCTCGCCCACGTACTCGATATCCGGATCGGATGACGCCACCGTGCTGGCCAACTCGGGCAGCGATTCGGGCGGGGCCTCGACCGCATGCTCGGGCTCGGGGTGCAGGGTAACCATGGGCAACTGGGGCGGCGCGGCCCGCTGCTCGTTGACCTTCCGACTCTCGAGTTGGTCGCTGAGGATGAACACGCGATTCTCCAACTCCTCGACCTGCCTGGCGTAGGCCGCGTTCTGGACCCGCAGCGTTTCGACCTGCCGGTTGAGCTGCTCCAGTTTGGCGCCACCCGATCCCCGGTGGGCACAGGCCCCCAGATAGGCGACGGCCACCAGTGCGACTGCTGGCGCGGGTTTCATCAGCGACATGCTCCCCCTCGAGGTGGGATCATAGAATCGTTCGGTGGATCAGGGCAAAAACTGCAGGGCCCGGGAGGCCGCGCCGTGCCGCGAATCGGCTATCCCAGTTCGGCGAGGATGCGACCGGCCCCGCGCGCCAGCAGGGCACGCGCCAGCCGGGCCCCCAGCTCGGCGGCCGATGCGATAGCGCCAACAGCGTGCTCGCGCAGCACCTCGGAAGCGTCGGGCCGTCCCACCAGACCCCACACCGTGAGCTGATCGCCCTCGATGCGCGCATGGCCCGCCACCGGCGTGCGGCAGCCCGCGCCCAGCCCGTGCAGCAAGGCGCGCTCGGCTGCCACGCAGGCCTCGGTGCCCGCATCGGCCAAGGCCCGACAAAGCCCACGCACGCGGTCGTCCTCGGCGCGGGTTTCAATCGCCAAAGCACCCTGGCCGATGGCCGGCAGCATGGTCTCCACGGACAGGCGCTCCGCGATGTGGTCGGCCAGCCCCAGGCGATCCAGACCGGCGCAGGCCAGGATGGCCGCGTCCACCGCGCCCTCGCCTACCCTCCGCACGCGCGTGTCCAGGTTGCCGCGCAGAATTTCGCATTCCAGGTCGGGACGCAGCACCTTGATTTGGCACACCCGTCGCAGACTCGACGTACCCACGCGGGCCTTCGCGGGCAGCAGGGCCAAGGGGACATGGTTACGACTGACCACCGCATCGCGCACGTCGGCGCGCGCCGGAATGCAGGCCAGGATCAAGCCCGGCGCCACCTCGGCGGGGACATCCTTGAGGCTGTGCACCGCCAGATCGATGGTGCCATCCAGCAACGCGGCCTCGATCTCCTTGACCCACACGCCCTTGCCACCTGCCTGCCACAGCGGCCCCTGCGTGGTGCGATCGCCGGTGGTCACGATGATCTGTTGCTCGACCACCAGGCCCGGGTGAGCCGTGCGCAGGGCGGCGCCGACGTGGTCAGCCTGCCAGCGCGCTAAGACGCTGCCCCGAGTACCGACGACGACGCGATTCTGGTTCATCAGGTCCCCTCAGGAGGTCACGTGGACCACGGCGCTGAGCAGATCCTGGTCGCTGGTTTCACCGCTGGGTTTGGCCACGAAACCCGCTTCGGCCTCGTAGGCCGTCTCGCCCAGGATCACGGAATTCAGGTACGCCTCGGCCCCCATGGCGAGCACGGCGGCGGTGACCTTCACGCGACCGAGCAGCCGGTTGCTGACATCGTCGCCAGCCTGCAGCCGCAGGAAATGGTACGCGGGGACCAAGCGCGCCGAGGCGCCCGTCCCGCGAAAGGCCATCACGTCGCCCTCCACCTGCACGCGGTCGCTCACCAGCCAACTGTCGATGGCTTCCTGGGTAATAAAGACCTTCACGGACATCGGTGGACGAACGAGGTTATGCCAGCGCTCGGGTAGGTGCCACAAATCCATGGCCCGCGTCCGGTGCGGCAGCGGCCGGCCTGTGGTAAAGGAGCGCCATGGCCAGCCCCAACATCGTGGAAATCAGCGACAGCAACTTCGAGAACGAGGTCCTCCAATCGTCTCTGCCGGTCTTGGTGGATTTCTGGGCTACCTGGTGCGCTCCCTGCCGCGCCATCGCGCCGCATGTTGAGGCCCTGGCGCAGGAATTCGCCGGCAAGATCCGCGTGGGCAAATGCGACATCGACGCCAATCCTATGGTCCCCACCCAGTACGAGATTCGTAGCATTCCCACGCTCCTCATGTTCAAGGCCGGCCAGGTGGTGGGCCAGTTGGTGGGCGCCGTGCCGCGACCTCGTATCGAAGAGATGGTGAAGAAGGCTCTGTAGCTCTAGCGCGCCCCGACCAGCAGCCACGCCAGCAGGGCGCCGATCCCCACGGCCGCCACCATGACGCCAACCAGGGTCGCCTTGCTGGCCTTGCCAAAGCCCATTGCGGCCGGTGCGAAGCCCGGCGAGTCGCCCATCTGCCCGTTCATATCGACGACCGGCTGACGCGCGGGCACGGTGGGAGACGGATTCCAGTTGGGCGCCGTCGGCGTCGGCATGGTGGGCGCGGTTGGCCGCCGCTGAGCGGGCATGTCTTGGACCGTGTCCGCGTGGCCGCCGATGGGGACGCCATGCGCCGCCGTTCGTCGGCCGGGCCAGTCCGCATCGGTGCCCCAGGCACGCGGATCGATGAACCCGCCGGTGGGCGCGCCGGACATGGGCAACACGGCAGCCTGGGCCACGCTCGTCGCCTGTTCATCGAATCCCACCGACGTGAAGGCGTCCAGCTCCTCGTGCAGGATCGTGTCGATGAGATTCTGCTTCTTGGGCCGGCCGCCCATCGACTGAGTCGCCTGATCCTCGATGCAGGCACGCACTAGGTCGGCGATGTCGCGCTGGATCATCTTCAGCCCGCGCGAGAACAGGTAGTGGGCCAGGGCGTCCTGCAGATCGGTGGCGGTCTGAAAGCGATCCTCCACCCGGCGCGCCAAAGCCTTGCGACAGATCTCCTCGAACTCGGGCTCGACCTCGGGGTTCTGGGCGGCGATGGGCGGAATCTTGGCGTTGCGCACCAGCTCCACGGTCTGGTAGTCGCTGTCGCCATAAAACAGGCGCTTTCCGGTGAGCGCCTCGTAAAGCAGAATGCCCACCGCGAAGATGTCGGCCCGATGGTCCACGTTGGCCCCGCGGGCGGCCTCGGGCGAGAGATAGCTCATCTTGCCCTTAACCACGCCCGGGTCCGTGCTCTCCACCTGGCTGGCCGCCTTGGCCAACCCGAAATCCGCCAGCTTGATCTCGCCGTTGCGGGACACCAGCACGTTGGCAGGAGAAATATCGCGGTGGACGATGCCCAGGGGCCGACCGGTTTCGGGGTGGCTCAGGTCGTGGGCGTAGGCCAGACCCTTGCAGACCTCCATGATGATGTAGATGGTCTGCCCGATGGTGAGGCGCTTGTTGATACGCCGCCGCCACTCCAAGATGCCCTTGAGGTCGACCCCCTCCACGTACTCCATGACGATGAAGTACGTGTCGTCCGAGTGACCGATGTCGAACACCTGGACAATGTTCGCGTGCTGCAGGAAGAGAGACAGCCGGGCCTCGTCCAGGAACATCTGGACGAACTTTTCGTTCTTGGTCAGGTTCGGCAGAACGCGCTTGATGGCCACGT
Organism: Pseudomonadota bacterium; assembly: GCA_023438785.1. Lineage (GTDB taxonomy): Bacteria > Myxococcota_A > Polyangia > Fen-1088 > Fen-1088 > Fen-1137. The sequence goes on along the minus strand of JAEXQJ010000051.1, from coordinate 15,665 downwards.
TCTTGCGAAAACCCTGGAGCGATTCCGCAACGCCCTTGAACACCTCGGCCATCCCGCCGGCGGCTATGCGCTCTGTGATTCGATAACGGCTATCGGGCATCGGGCGGGGCCGCGGAAATTAGGTTGTGCGGAATATATCCCACTGCCGGGAAGGCGTCGACTTTCCCAGTCGGATATTTCTTGCACGCGCCCACCCCCTCGTCCACCGCCCCTGCCGGGGTGTCGAACAAGGCAGTCTCGGCACTCGCGCGGTGCCTGGCGGGCGGTCGTGAGGGGGGGACCGAGCCGTTCGGAGTGGGTTCGCGCGGAATACCGGAGGTATTCAGGCGAGCCCCGATGCCGCAGCCAGGCCAGCAGCCGCCCGAACGGCGACGGGAGACTCTCGCCACGCTGCTAGTCTTCGGCCGCTCCGCCGACCGCGCCTTCGTCGCCCAGGGCCGCGTCAAGAGCACCGCCCCGGCCGGCCTGCTCGACCGCCGCCTCTTCGCGTTCGCTCTGCTCCTTGCAGTCGATGCAAAGGGTCGTCACCGGGCGGGCCATGAGGCGCTTGAAGGAAATGGCCTCGCCGCAATCCTCGCACGTGTCGATGGTGTCGTTGTCCAGGCGAGCCAGCTGCTGGTTGATCTTGCCCAGCAGGTACTTCTCCCGATCGTGCAGCCGCATCTCCGTCGAGAAGATCTCCTCCTCCATGGACTCGTCGATCGAATCTCGCCCGATGTTGCGCTCGTGGTTCATCGAGTAGCTGAGCGCGTTTTGACCCGTACGTGCCAGTCGCTTCCTCGCCCCCTCCAGTACCTCTCGGATCTGCCTCTTCTCGCTGTCAGTCAGCATGATTCTCCTCGCGTGCTTCGGGCCTTGTGGACGGATCTTCGGCTGAGTCGTTCCCGCAGTTAAGTGACCGCACGACGTGCGCGGACCGGCCTCAGGAGGCCTTCTTCTCTCTTACCAGTTGCGGGCGTCCCCTGGACACCACAACGTCGCGGGTCACGACACACTCGGTGACACCGCTAAGCGAAGGGATCTCGTACATCACGTCCAACATGACTTCTTCGAGAATGGCCCGCAAGCCACGGGCGCCCGATCTACGCCGGGCCGCTTCCTCCGCCACGCTGCGAAGCGCATCTTCCGTGAAGCGCAGTTTGACCCCTTCCAGCTCCAGAAGCCGTTCGTACTGCTTGGACAGCGCATTCTTCGGCTTCCAAAGAATCTCCACCAGATCGTCCACCCCGAGCTCGTCGGCGGCCACGATGATGGGCAGGCGGCCCATGAACTCGGGAATCATGCCGAACTTGATCAAATCCTCGGTACGCGCCCGGGCGCGCAGCTCGTTCTTGGACTCGTCGCTTTTGCTGATGGCCGCGCCGAACCCGAGGCCGCGCGTACCCACGCGGCGTCGAACGATCTCCTCCAGCCCGTTGAACGCGCCCGTGCACACGAACAGGATGTTGGTGGTGTCGACCTGCACCAGCTCCTGCTGGGGACGGTTGCGCGCGCCATCGGGGGTGATGGACGACTGCTTGCCCTCGAGGATCTTGAGCAGAGCCTGCTGCACGCCCTCGCCCGAGACATCGCGAGTCACGGAGGGCCCGCCCCCTTTGCGGGCGATCTTGTCGATCTCGTCGATACACACGATGCCGCGCGCTGCCTTATCGGCGTCGTTGCCCGCGTTGCGGTAAAGGGCCTTGATGACGCTGTCCACGTCCTCGCCCACGTAGCCAGCCTCGGTCAGCGTGGTGGCGTCGGCCATGGCGAAGGGGACGTCCAGCTTGCGCGCCAAGGTCTGCACGAGCAGCGTCTTGCCGCAGCCCGTGGGGCCGATGAGCAGGATGTTGCCCTTCTGAATCTCCACGTCGCCGGCCTTGCCGTGCTGGCCGATGCGCTTGTAGTGGTTGTACACCGCGACGGACAGCGCCTTCTTGGCACGGTCCTGCCCGATCACGTACTTATTGATCTCCTCGTAGATCTCGCGAGGGCGGGGATAGCGCGGGCGCTCGGCTGCCTCTTCCTTGGCGATGATGTCGTTGCACAGGGCCACGCACTCGTCGCAGATGAAGACGCGCGGGCCCGAGATGAGCTTCCGCACCTCGCGCCGGCGCTTTTGGCAGAAGGAGCAGTGGAAATCGTCCATCCCTTCATGAGTATTGCATCCGAAAGCGGATGAAGCCAAGTCCGCGATCCTGCGGATTCGCTACACACTTGCGCAGGCCCCGGTAACTCCTGCCGGAAACCGAACCGAAAATCTTTCGCCTCGCCTTCCTCGGGAACCAACCGGACCCGGTCTCGCACCGTCGGGGGCCGGCCATCATCCGGCCGGTTGCCCAACCTGCGGCTTGGGGTCTCTCGTGGCTGCCCGGCCGGCATCAGTCGGGACACACTGGTGCGCGCCCGGGTGAAACGTCGCTCGACTCCTCTTTCGGAGACCCGGGCGTCCGCGAACCGGCCGCGACCAGCCGCGCGGGTGTCGATTCCCGAACGCCCCGACTCATCCCTGTCACCCGCCCGAGAGCGGTTCAGCCCGGGCAGCCCAACGGAATGCCTGGCCGGGTCGGCCTGCGACATCGCGGACTCGGGCCGGGGTTAGCGCCAGAGTTACGTGGCAGCACTGGACCTGGCAGCGGATCTGGTGGAGAAGGACCTTCGCGCGAACGCCTGAATCGAAGAAGCGGAGAGCTAAAACATGTGCGGCATCGTTGGATACGTGGGTATGCGCGAGGCCACGCCCATCTTGCTGGGCGGGCTGAAGCGACTGGAATATCGGGGCTACGACTCGGCTGGCGTGGCCGTGTCGAATGGCGGGCCGGTGCACCTGATTCGCTGCCAGGGCAAGCTGGTGGCGCTGGAGAAGCTCCTGGCCGAACAGCGCCCTGCCGGGGCCGTGGGCATCGGCCACACCCGCTGGGCCACCCACGGTCGTCCCTCGGACGAGAATGCGCACCCGCACAAGGCGGGGCCCATCTCGCTGGTGCACAACGGCATCGTCGAGAACCACGTGGAGCTGCGCGCGCGCCTGGTGGCCAGTGGACGCAAGTTCTCCTCGCAGACGGACACCGAGGTGCTGGCCCATCTCGTCGACGAGGCCGTGCAGAGCGGCGCCGCGAGTCTGGGCGATGCAGTCCGCGCGGCCCTGCAGCAGGTGGAGGGCGCCTACGCCGTGGCCGTGGTGTCCGATCGCCATCCCGGCGCGGTGGTGGGGGCCAAGAAGGCCTCGCCGCTCGTGGTCGGACTGGGTCAAGGCGAGTGCTTCCTGGCCTCGGACGCCGCGGCTCTCCTCGAGCACACGCGCGACATGGTGTTTCTCGAGGACGGCGACGTGGTCGAGTTGAACGGAGGTGGGGTACGCATCACGGATTTGTGGGGCCATTGCGTGCAACGCAAGCCGCGCACCGTGACGTGGAATGCCGCGCAGGCCGAGAAGGCCGGCTACCCGCACTTCATGTTGAAGGAGATCCACGAGCAGCCGCGCGCCGTGACCGACACCCTGCGCGGCCGCCTCCTGCCGGACACGCACGAGGTGGTGCTGGATGACGCCGGCATCACCGAGACGCCGGCGCGCCTGGTGATCGTCGCGTGCGGCACGTCGTACCACGCGGGTTTGGTGGGCAAGTTCCTCGTGGAGAACGCGGCCCGCATTCCGTGCGAGGTGGACCTGGCCAGCGAGTTCCGCTACCGCGAGCCGGTCCTCGGTCCGAAGGACCTGGTGGTCGGCATCTCGCAGAGCGGAGAGACCGCCGATACGCTGGCCGCCATGAAAGAGGCCAAGGCGCGTGGCGCGCGCACGCTGGCCATATGCAATGTGGTGGACTCGGCCATCGCGCGCTCCGCGGACGGGGTCCTGTACACGCACGCCGGCCCTGAGATCGGCGTGGCCTCTACCAAGTGCTTCACGGCCCAGCTTGCCGCGCTGTCGTTGCTGGCCATCTTCCTGGGTCGGCGCAACCGCGCGCTCGACGACGGGGCGGCCAGCGAGTTGGTGCGCGAGCTGATGAACATCCCGCACAAGATGGCCGAGGTCCTCAAGGATTGCGGGGATCTCAAGGAGCTGGCGCGCAAGTACAAGAACGCGCGTGACTTCCTCTTCCTGGGCCGCGGAACCAACTACCCCATCGCCCTCGAGGGCGCGCTCAAGCTCAAGGAGATCTCGTACATCCACGCGGAGGGCTACGCCGCCGGCGAGATGAAGCACGGGCCCATCGCCCTCATCGACGACGGGCTGCCCGTGGTGGTCATCGTCACCAAGGGCAAGGGCTACGACAAGGTTCTCTCCAACCTGGCCGAGGTGCGCGCCCGCGAGGGCCTCATCATTGCCGTGGCCACCAAGGGCGACCGCGACATCGTCGAGCAGGGCCAGGACGTGCTGTGGGTCCCCGACGCGCCCAGCCTGCTGCAGCCGCTGCTCACCGTTCTGCCGCTGCAAATGCTGGCCTACGCGGTGGCCCTGGTGCGCGGCAACGACGTGGATCAGCCGCGCAATCTGGCCAAGAGCGTGACCGTCGAATAGCCGTCACCGCGGACGAGCGGAGCAAGAACAGAGGGGTTCGGATCAGGAGATCCGGACCCCTTTTTCATTTCGGCCTGCGCCTTCCGTGCTCCTGACGGGGCAAATCGGCGGTTTCGGGTCATTTCGGGACCAAGCGCAGCGCGTCTTCGCCGGAAATCGTGAAACTTTGGCGAGACGATGTGCGGCTGTGATATAAGTTGACTCGTTTTCGAGCATGTTCGTCGACTGTCGAGGAAGCACGGAGCCGAACTCGACCAGAAAGAGGCAAGATGGCAAGGATAGAAGCCAAGAAGAAGACGAAGTCGCGCCAGAATGGCCAGGGTCGCACCAAGGGTGCCGAGGCCAAGCTGCCCAAGGAGAGGATCCCCACGGGTGGGCAGAAGATCGTGCAGTGCCTGGAGCGCGAAGGCGTAGAGGTCATCTTCGGGCTGCCGGGTGGAGCGGCCATCCCGCTCTTCGACGCGCTCATCGAATCGAAGATCAAGCTGGTGCGCGTGCGCCACGAGCAGGGCGCAACCCACATGGCCGACGGGTACGCCCGCGCCACGGGTAAACCGGGCGTGGTCCTCGTGACCTCGGGCCCGGGCGCCACCAACACCATCACTGGTCTGTACACCGCGCTCATGGACTCGGTGCCCATGATCGTCATCACGGCCCAGGTCGTGGGCTCCCTGCTGGGCAAGGACGCCTTCCAAGAGGCGGACGTCACGGGCATCACCTATCCCGTGGTCAAGCACAGCTACCTGGTGCGCAGGTCGGAGGACATCCCGCGCGTCTTCAAGGAGGCGTTCTACATCGCCACCACCGGCCGCCCCGGGCCCGTGCTCATCGACGTCCCCAAGGATCTCATCGCGAACCCCTGCGACGCGGACTTCGTGGATTCGATCGAGCTGCCCGGCTATCACGTGCCTCATCGCGCCGACCCCAAGGACCTGCAGCGCACGGCTGAGTATCTGGCGAAAAGCCGCAGGCCCGTCATCTATGTGGGCCACGGCGCGGTCGTGTCGGACGCGGGCAAGGCCATCACCCAGCTCGCGGAGAAGCTGCAGGCCCCGGTGGTCAACACGCTGCTGGGCAAGGGCGCGGTCCCCGAGGACCACGAGCTGCACCTGGGCATGCTGGGCATGCACGGCACGGCCTACGCCAACAAGGCGGTCGCCGACTGTGATCTCATCATGGCCATCGGCGCACGCTGGGACGACCGCATCACTGGCAAGCTGTCCGCGTTCTGCAAGGACGCGGTGAAGATACACGTGGACATCGACGTGGCCGAGTTCGGCAAGATCCTCAATCCCGACGTGTCGCTGGCCGGCGATGCGCGCCTGGTGGTCGAGGATCTGGTGCCCTTGGTCAGCAAGTGCGACAGCGCCGAGTGGCTGGAGCAGATCGCGGTGTGGCGCCGGGAACTGCCGCTGCACTACCCCAAGAAGGGTGGCCTGCGGCCGCAGTACATCCTGGATCGCCTGGACCAACTGGGCGGGCGCGATTCCATCGTGGTCACCGACGTGGGTCAGCACCAGATGTGGGCCGCCCAGTTCCTGCGCACCACGCGCAACCGGCACTGGCTGTCGTCGGGCGGCGCGGGGACCATGGGCTTCGGCTTCCCGGCGGCCATCGGCGCCAAGCTGGCGCGCCCCGATCGACCGGTCTGGGTCGTGGTGGGCGACGGCGGCTTCCAGATGACCTTGTCCGAGTTGGCCACCGCCGTGGTTCACAAGGTGGCGGTCAAGATCCTGGTCATGAACAACCACTACCTGGGCATGGTCCGGCAGTGGCAGGAGCTGTTCTACGACAACCGCTACTCGGGCATCGACCTGGACGGCAACCCGGACTTCGTCAAGCTGGCCGAGGCCTATGGCGTGCGCGCCTTCCACCTGCGCCGCGCGGCCGACGTGGATCGGGTTCTGCAGGCCGCGATGGAGTACGACGACGGGCCGTGCCTCATCGATGCCGAGGTCGTGAAGGAAGGCAACGTGTTCCCCATGGTGCCCTCGGGCGCCAGTTTGCACGAGATGATCATCGACCCGCCACGCGCGAGCGCAGAGGACGACGAGACCGAGGAGACCACCTAACATGAGCACCGCACTCGCAATCCTGCCCGCTTTCGATCCGCACTCGCTGCACACCATCTCCGTGTTGGTGCGAAACCAGCCCGGCGTTCTGGTGCGCGTGGCCCTGGTCTTCGCCCGGCGCGGCTACAACATCGAGAGCCTGGTGGTCAGCCCCGATCCCGTGAGCGCCGACTTCTCGCGCATGACCATCACCTGCCGGGGTGCCGACGAGACCCTGGAGCAGATGATCAAGCAGGTGGCCAAGCTGGTGGACGTGGTGCGCGCCACCGACCACACGAACCAATCCGTGGTCGAGACGGAGATCGGCCTCATCAAGATCAAGGCCGATATCAGCAAGCGCACGGAGATTCTGCAGGTCGCCGAGCACTACAAGGCCAAGGTCGTGGACTGCGGCGCCGAGTCGCTCATCCTGCGCGTGACCGGCGCCAGCGAGAAGCTCGACAGCTTCATCTCGCTGCTGCGTCCCTTCGGGCTGGTCGAGCTGGTCCGCTCGGGCAAGATCCTGATGACCCGCGGCCCGGAATCCACCTAAGGAAGGTCCGTTCCTGGCGGAGTTGAGCTACCGGCGCAGCTCCGCCAGGCCCTCGAGCATGGGTTGGTGGATGAGGCCGTTGCTGGCGAGGATACAGCCGCTCTCGGGCTGGAAGGGGCCGCCGGCGGGATCGCTGATGCGGCCACCCGCCGCTTCCACGATGGCGGCACCGGCCACCAGGTCCCAGGCCTTGATGTGCCGTTCCCAGAACCCGTCAAACCAGCCGCAGGCCACGCAACACAAGTCCAGCGCCGCTGAGCCCAGACGGCGCACGCCCTGCGAGGCGCGCATGAAAGACGCGAATTCGGGGAGGTTGTCGCCCGTCGGGGGATGGCTCACGTAGGGGAAGCCCGTGACGAGGAGCGAGCGCGCCAGCGTATCCACCGCCGAGACGTGGATGGGCTGACCGTCACGTGTGGCGGTCTCGTCGCGCGCACCCACGAACAGCCAGCCCAAGGCCGGAGCGAAGACCACACCCAGGATGGGCTGACCCGCCTCGCACAGACCGATGGACACGCAGAAGAGGGGCAGGCCGTGGGAAAAGTTGGTCGTGCCGTCGAGCGGGTCGATGTACCAGGCGCGGCCCGAGGTGCCGGGGCGACCCGTGCCCTCTTCGCCGATGATGGCGTCATCGGGAAAGTTGTTGGCCAGGTGCTCGACGATAACTGTCTCCGAACGGCCGTCGAATTCGGTCACCAGATCGGCGGCGCTCGACTTGAAGCGCACCTCGGGGCGCGTGCCCCAGCCCTCGAGCAAAACGTCCCCGGCGGCGGAGGCAGCAGCCTGCGCACACACGAGCTCATCAGACAGAGCGGTAGCCATGGCGCGCGTGATTCTAGAAAGCGGCGCACCAGGCGGCCACATCTTCAATCGAAAATAGATGCTTCCGCGTCCCCAACGCGGCGGATCCTGCAGGCTTCGCGCCACAGGGGCCCGCTATACTGAGGCGGCCACACCCCATGATCAAGTCCACCCGTCGCAGCGGCCGGGCCGCGCCCGGCGACAAGAAGACCGAGGAGAAGAACTACATCACGCCCGCTGGCTATCGAAAGCTGGTCGACGAGCTGGAGTTTCTGCACACGCGCAAACGGCCCGAGGTGGTCAACGCGCTGGCCGACGCTGCCGCCGAGGGCGATCGTTCGGAGAACGCCGAGTACATCTACCGCAAGCGCCAACTGCGCCAGATCGACGGGCGCATGCGCTTTCTCTCCAAGCGCCTGGACAACGTGCTGGTCGTCGACCCGGCTGAACAGAAACGGCGCGACCGCGTGTTCTTCGGCGCCACAGTCACGGTGGAGGACGAACAGGGCGAGGCGCACACCTGGCGCATCGTGGGTTCGGACGAGATCGACGGCGCCCAGGGCGCCATCTCCTGGCAATCACCGGTGGGCCGCGCCTTGCTGGGCAAGGAAGTGGGCGACACGGTGACGGTGCGCTGGGACCAGGGGACACGCGAGCTGACCATCGCCGCCATCGCGTACCCGTCGGCCTAACCGAGCGCTGCGGGTTGGTGCTAGGCTGAAAGGCTGGGCGCCAAGACGAATCGTGCACCTTCGCGGTGCACAGGCGGGCGGTGCCCGTTCAGATGAATAAGATCGTCGTCAAAGGCGCGCGCGAACACAACCTGAAGAATGTCGACGTGGAGCTCCCGCGCGACAAGCTGGTGGTCATCACGGGACTGTCGGGCTCGGGCAAGTCGTCGCTGGCCTTCGACACCATCTACGCCGAGGGGCAGCGGCGCTACGTGGAGTCGCTGTCGGCGTACGCGCGCCAATTCCTCGAGCAGCGGGGCAAGCCCGACGTGGATTCCATCGACGGCCTGTCGCCCGCCATCGCCATCGAGCAGAAATCAGGCTCGCGCAACCCGCGCTCCAGCGTGGGCACGATGACCGAGATCTACGACCACTTGCGCCTGCTCTGGGCGCGCGTGGGGCAGGTGTACTGCTGGCAGTGCGGCCAGCGCATCAGCGCGCAGACCATCCCGCAGATGGTCGACCAGGCCCTGGCCTTCCCCGAGGGCACGCGCTTCTCCGTGCTATCGCCTATCGTGCGCCACAAGAAGGGCGACTTCGCCACCGAGTTGGCCCGCCTGCGCCAGGACGGCTACGTGCGCGCCAACATCGACGGTGAGCTGCACGACTTGGGCGAGGCGCCCAAGCTCGACAAGGCGAAGAAGCACACCATCGAGGTCTTCGTCGATCGCCTGGTGCGCAAGCCGGGCGTGGAGCAGCGGCTGTCCGAATCCATCGAGTTGGCGGCCAAGCTGTCGGGCGGCCTGGTCCGGCTCTCGCCGCTCGAAGGCGAGGACTTCCTGCTCTCGGAGAAGTTCGCCTGCCCTGACTGCGGGATCAGTTTTCCCGAGGTCAGCCCGGGTCTGTTCTCGTTCAACAACCCGGCGGGGGCGTGTCCGGCCTGCGACGGCATCGGCGCGCGCATGTTCTTCGATCCCGATCTGATCGTCGCCGATCCCGACCTCTCGCTGCGCGAGGGAGCCATCGAGCCCTGGGAACGGCGCAACAGCGCGTTCTTCCAGCAGCTACTCGAGTCGGTGGCCGCGGCCTACGACATCGATCTGCACAAGCCGTGGAGCAAGCTGCCCGCCGAGGCGCGCAAGCTGATCCTGGAGGGCTCGCAGGGTAAGGAGCTGAATCTCACCTTCGAGAAGAACGGCCGCAAGCACAGCTTCAAGAAGGACTTCGAGGGCGTGCTGGCCAACCTGCAGCGCCGGTTCGACGACTATCAGCGCCGACGCCGCGAGCAGGGCCGCACCACCGACGAGGACTTCGAGGCCATCTACGACGAGTTTCACCGCTACATGTCGCAGTCACCGTGCGAGGAATGCGGCGGCACGCGGCTGCGCAAGGAAGCGCGTTTCATTCGCGTGGGCGACAAGACCATCCCCGAGATGACCGCGCTGACCATTCGCCAGGCGCACGACTTCTTCAAGAGCCTCAGCCTCTCCAAGCGCGACTGGCAGGTCTGTCACCGCATCATCCGCGAGGTGATGGCTCGGCTGGGCTTCCTCATCAGCGTGGGCATCGATTACCTTTCGCTCGATCGGCCCGCCTCCACGCTCTCGGGGGGCGAGGCTCAACGCATCCGCCTGGCCAGCCAGATCGGCAGCGGCCTGCAGGGCGTGCTGTACATCCTCGACGAGCCGTCCATCGGGCTGCACCAGCGCGACAACGCGCGCCTCATCGACACGATGATCAAGCTGCGCGATCGGGGCAACACGGTGCTGGTGGTCGAGCACGACGAGGACACCATTCGCGCGGCTGACTACGTCATCGACATGGGGCCCAAGGCGGGCGAGCTGGGTGGTCGCGTGGTGGCCGTGGGGACGCCCCAGGAGATCGAGGCCAATCCGCAGTCGGTGACGGGTCCGTACCTGTCGGGCGAGGCGTTCATCGAGAAGCCCAAGCACCGAACCGCGGCGCAAAATCGGGCCCTGGTGCTGCGCGGGGCGCGCACGCACAACCTGCGCAACCTGACGGTGCCGTTCCCGCTCGGCGTCCTGACCTGCGTGACGGGCGTGTCGGGCTCGGGCAAGTCCAGCCTGGTGGTGGACACGCTGTTGCCCGTGCTCAAGCACCGCCTGCACGGGGCCAAGGCGCCCAGCGCCGAATTCGACGCCCTCGACGGCCTGCGGCTCGTGGACAAGGTCATTGATGTGGATCAGTCGCCCATCGGCCGCACGCCGCGCTCCAACCCCGCCACCTTCAGCGGCGTGTTCACGCTGATTCGCGATCTCTTCGCCGGGCTCCCCGAATCCAAGGCGCGCGGCTACAAGGCCGGACGCTACTCATTCAACGTGAAGGGCGGCCGCTGCGAAGCCTGCCAGGGCGACGGCCTCATCCGCATGGAGATGCACTTCCTGCCCGACGTGTACGTGCAGTGCGAGGCCTGCGGAGGCCGTCGCTACAGCCGCGAAACGCTGGAGGTGAAGTACCGCCAGGCCAGCATCGCCGACGTACTCGACATGACGGTGAGCCAGGCCTGCGGCTTTCTGGAAAACATCCCCAAGCTGCGCCAGCGCCTGGAAACCCTGCGTGAGGTGGGCCTGGGCTACGTCAAGCTGGGCCAGTCGGCCACCACGCTGTCAGGCGGCGAGGCGCAACGGATCAAGCTGTCCAAAGAGCTGGCCAAGAAGTCCACCGGGCGCACGGTTTACATCCTCGACGAACCGACGACCGGCCTGCACTTCGCCGACATCGATCAACTCCTGCGCGTGCTCTTCCGTCTGGTCGAGGCGGGCAACACGGTGATCGTCATCGAACACAACCTGGACGTCATCAAGGCCGCCGACTGGGTCATCGATTTGGGCCCCGAGGGCGGCCCCGGCGGCGGCCAAATCGTGGCCCAGGGCCCCCCCGACGAGGTGGCCAAAGTCAGCGCCAGCCTGACCGGCCAGTTTCTGCGCAAGGTGCTGTAGTCAGCCCACGACCAGGTACCCGCGCTCAAGGAGCGAGAGCAGGGCCAGGGCGGTGTCCAGGTCGGTCTGTCGACTGTGGTCGAGGATGGCCTGCACCGTGGTTCCTCCCAGCGCGATCTGGACGAGGTCCAAATCGTCGGCGCCCAGCTCGCGCAGCTTGGGACCGAGCGGGGTGGGCACGGACACGGCGGCGTCGAGGGGCGGCAGCTTAGCGGACAGCTCTCGGAACTCGTCCAGTTGGCGCATGCCCTCCATGAGCAGCGCCTCCGTGGAGTCTTGCAGCTCCTCCATGACGGTGCGCTCGTCCGGCGGCTCCAGCTCGAAGAGGCCCTGGTTCCACGTCAGCATGCGGAACATGGCCTTGCGCGGGCTGACGTCAAAGCCCTCGTCGATGTTGGCGAAGTAGATCTGCCCCTTGCGCAGGTGCAGGCGGCCGGTGCCCCAATCGGAGCGCAGCACGAGCACGCCCGACTTGCGGCTGGTGGAGAGCAGTTGCAGCAGGTCGGGCAGGGGGATCTCCTCGATGTTGCCCGACATGGACTTGGGGGCGACGCGGCGGTTGGCCGTGACCTGCATCTTCGAACGCGCCTCGTTCTCGGACAGCGCGGAGCCGGCAGCCGAGGTCTCCGCGCCCACCGCCATCAGCTTGATGATGGAGGTCCCCACCAGGATGCGATCGCCGTCCTTGAGCTTGAGGCTGGCGACCTTTTCGCCGTTGACGAAGGTGCCGTTGGTCGAACCCAGGTCGTGAATGGTGACCGAGTGCTCGTCGGTCACGATCTTGGCGTGCTTGCGCGACACCATGTCCTCGACCAGGACCATGTCCAGATCCGAGGAACGCCCGATCACGATCTCGCGGTTGGGCCGCAGGGGGAACTCGCCGCCCTGGTACTTGCCGGAGATGAAGCGCAGGGTCCACCGGGCACCCTCGGCCTGGGCGGAACCCGCCTGCGGGGCTGGAACAGGAGGTGGCCTGAAGTTGTCCAAGACCGATGATTTTTATTGGGTTAGCCGCGAATCGTCAACGGGACCACGCGGCATTGGGTTCACTGTCTTCGGCCCGCAGTACGGCAGAAACCACTTCCGCCACTTCACGGTCGACCAGCAGGCCTGAATGGTTGGTGGGCAGCGCCACGTGGCGGACTCCCGCCAGACGGGTAGAGCCCTGGGGAGCGATGTAATCGCGCTCGCCGGCGATGGAGATGATGTCCACGCTCTCGGGGCAGGCGCCACGACGCAGGTCGCGGAGAAAACCGCTGCGCGGGAGGAGCTGCAGGCTGGCCCGCCCGATCGGCGCCATGACCACGCCCGCCAACGCCGACCAGGTGCCCGCGGCCGGCGTCCCCAGGAGGACCAGCCTCCGCACGTGACGGTGGCCGCGCAGGCGCTTGACGTAATAGAGCATGGCCAGCCCGCCCATCGAATGCGCCACCACGTCGAGCTTGCGACCCGGCGCGGCCAGCACCTCGATGCGGCGGCCGAGCAGAGCGGCAGACTTGCGGATGTCCCCCAGATGGGCCAACCCGGTCGGATAACCAACCACCACGTGCCCCAACTCGCCCAGACGCTTTTCGAGCAGGTGCAGGGATCCGCGCGTCGCCATGTACCCAGGCACCAGCAGCACGGGCGGCGAGGCGGCTGGCCCACGCGTGGCGCGGCTCGCGTGTCCACGGCGGCGCTGGTTCCCGCGCAGCAGGTGACGCAGATACACTGCGTTGCGACCGGAATCGGCGATCCCCTTCTCGAGGACCGTGGCCCCGGCGGAAAACCAGTCCAGAAACCGCATACTTCGGCCGATACTAGCATCCATGCCGCCCTCGACCAGATTGATGGCCAGCGAGTGGTCCGGCCCCAAGCAACTCGGACGCTACGAGTGTGACGAGCGGCTGGGCGGCGAGGGCGGGCTCGAAACCTACAAGGCGCGCGTCCGCGGTCTGGCGGGCTCCGATCGACTCTTCGCGCTCAAGCTGCTGCGCCTCAAGCGCTCCGACAACGCCGTCGCCCTGACCCGCGCGTTCACCACGGCAGCCAAGCGCAGCGCCACCATCGATGACCCGCGCATCGCCCGCGTGGTGGACACGGACACGGCGGACGGCATGGTGTTCGCGGTGACCGAGTTCATGCGCGGCCTGGATTTGGGCCAGTTCCGCGAGCAAGCGCGCGCGGCCGGCGTGTTGGCCACGGGATCGAGCCAGGAGGCGCAGCACTGGTACGAGCTGGTGGCCTACCTCGGCGCCGAGGCGGCGCGGGGATTGACCGCGGCGCACGCCCTGGTGGCGCCCTGGGCGCACGGTGGTCTGTGCCCGGGCAACGTGTTCGTCACCGTGCGGGGTGGGGTCAAGCTGCTCGACTACGGCCTGCGCGTGGCCGTGAGCCGCGCGGGTGAGCCGCGCCCCAAGCGCCTGCTCTACAGCGCCCCCGAGTCTCTGGCGGGCGGTGCGGGCAGCCCTGAGGCCGATGCCTATGCCCTGGGCGCCGTTCTGTGTGAATTGGCCACGGGCGAGCCGCCACCGCACAGCGGACGCGCGGCGGACGTGGAGAGCGCGCTGGCCGAGGTGCCCGACCAACTCGAACAGGTGATCGCTCAACTCTTGGCGCATGAACCCGGCGACCGTCCGTCGGCCGCCGCGGCAGCCGATGCCTTGGCCGCGGCCCACGACGGCACCAGCGAGGGCGCCCTGGTCACCGCGCTGGTCTCGCTGGTCAGACGTTTTGGCGAGGCGGCTGCGCAGGCGCGTGATGAAGAGACAACCCCGTCGGACGAAGCCTTGATGCCCGAGCCGCGACCACCCGCGCGTCCGTCGGCCAGCTTCGCCGCGGTCGAGCCTTTGCTTTTCGAAGAAGCTGCGAGCGCGGCCCCGCTGGAGCTGGCCACGCCTCTCGCTTCCGACGAATTCATGGCGGTCCCCGAGGAACCCACCAACGCGGCCGAGCCCGAGTTGCTGGCCAGCTTGGTGGCCAGCAGCCGAGCCCCCGAACCTGCCCTTCCGGTTCCCCCTTCGGCCGATGAGAGCGGCTTGCGCCTCAGCCCGCTCGTGGCCCTCGCGGAGACGCCCCCCGATCCGGACACCACCCGTGCACCTGATCCCTTGGCTGCCCAAGCCGAATCGGTGCAGAACGCCTTCCTTCTCGACGAGCCCGAGGGCGCCCGCACCCCCGAGCCGGCTTTGAACGCGTCGCCCGCCAATTGGGGCGCGCGGGCCCTGGCCGCACTGGGTGACCAGGCTGGGCTGGGCCCGAGTCCCACGGCCGGCAAGCCCGCTTTGCAGCAAACAGTGGATGGCCTGGACCTGCCCCCGTCGTTGGAGAGCGCGGCGGCCCCATTCAGCGATGAGCCGGAGGGCTCCGCGGGCTCGTTTAGCGCGGCGCCGGCCTTGGTCGAGGATTCGCACGATCGTGCCATGCCGTCGTTTGCCGACTTGGCGGCCCGCGAGCCGAGCCTTGCGCCCGTGGTCTCCAGCCAGCGCATCCCGGACTCGTTCACGGATTTGCCGGCTGTGCGGGACATGGGCACGCCGCCCGACCTCCAGGCCGACGCCAACCTCGCGTTCGGCGAGGCACCGACCCTGGCGGGGCCCAACGGCTTCACCCTGGAGGGCCCCCCCGCGGCTGACTCGGGGTTCGTGATGGACGCCATCGAAGAGCCGCCCTCCTCGCCGGCGCACGACATCGAGGGTCGGCCCCTCCTGGAGGCGCAGGCCTATGTCGATCAGAGCCTGGAAGCGCAAGCCTATGACGATCAGGGCTTGGAGGCGCAGGCGTTCGTCGATGGGCCGGCCGCGGCGACCGCGGGTGGTTTGCTGGAGGATGAACTGGTCGATGGGGCGGGCGCGGCTGGGGAAGCGCCGGGCGCGGCGGAGGATGCGGCGGCTTTGGCGCGCATCGATGCCTTCGCCCAGACCATGGCCTTGGATCAGCAGGCCGCGGCCGCGGCTCTGGCGGCGCCTGCGGAGGCCGCACCGGCAGCGGAGACCCAGCGCCCACGCACGCCCCAGCCCGCGACCCCGCGTCCGGGCATGGGCTCCGCCCGTCGCTCGGCGCGCATGGATGCGGAGGCAGCCGAGTGGGCCGAGGTGGTTGGGCCTTCCAAACGGCGCTGGTTGCTCGTGGCCTCCGTGGTCGGGCTAACGG
>JAEXQJ010000047.1 GCA_023438785.1 Pseudomonadota bacterium | reverse complement strand
CGCCGGTTCCAGCACGCCGTCTTCGGGCTCGATGTGTTCGTCCACCCAGCGCGCCACGGCCGAGGCGAGCTCAGAGGGCTTCCCGGCCTCGCGTTCGATCTCACGCGCCACGCGGCGCAGCTCGGGTGAGGTGCGCGCGACCGCGTACAACCGATCGCTCAGATAGCGCGACCAGCGCTCAAGGCTGGCCCCGCTCGACACGCGAACCGAGGGCACCCACTGCTCGGCCGCCACCGAGGCGGGCTCGGCGAAGAGCTGCGGCACCTCTTGCGCCAGGTAATGCAGCACCCGCGTGTTGTCCGGACCGTCGCTCACGCGGGGTTCGGGCGCGCCGGCCCGTCGATCCTGATCCACCTGCAGGACCCTGGGCAGAACCAGCAGGTATTCGCTGCGGTCCAACGGCGAGTCGAACGACTGAAAGTAGAAGCGGTCACCGATGAAGCCGGGAGCGAAGGCATCGGGCGGTTCTTTGTATTCGAGGATCTCCGCCTCCACGAAGTCGCCAGGGGCCAAATCCGGCGCCGAGATGGTGGGCTTGCCCGCGATCTCGGCGGCCTCGCGGATCGTGCCGTCGGCCTTGCGCGTGCGCAAGGTCAGGACCTCGGCACCGTCGGGGACGCGGATCTCGCCAGCCCGCTCGATGCCTTCCTTGCTTAGCACGAGCGTGATGGCGTGGTTGATTTGCGCGCGGGCCCCGTCGGGAAAGACGCGTTCCACGGTGCGATCCAAAACCACCACGGCGGGCGCCTGGTAGCGACGGCCCGACTTGATGAACTCGTCGATGATGCGGGCGCCGTCTACGCGAAATTCCTGGAGTGGGCCGGGCAGGCCCGAGATGTCAGCGGCGCGGCGGACCTCGGCGCGCGTGGGGAAGCGGACTTGGGTTTCCGCGAGCAACGCGCGGGCCGGGGCTGCAGCGCCGGCGGCCATCAGGGCATCGACCAGGCGCAGGCGCAGGTTGCTGTCGCGCGGCTCGGCCTTTGTGGCGTCCTGCAACTCGAACACGGCCTCGCCGGGGCGCTGCCCGGCCAGAAGCACGGATGCGAGCTCGCCACGCGTCCAGGCGGGATCCACGGCCGCGGGCAGGAGGCGCCGCAAGGCCGCCTCCGCCTGGTCAAGATCGCCGCGCCTGCGGTGCCAGGCCACGATCGATGCAGATTGAGCGTCGCAACGGGCCACCAGGGGCATCAGGCGCTCAGCCTCCGCCACCTTGTCCAAATCCTGGGCTCGATCAAGGGCGCGTTCCAAGACCATGCACGCGCCGTTGCCGTCAGGGGCCGCGTGCAACGCACGCCCGAGGGCCGCATCCGCCTCGCGTTCGAAGCCCTGCGTGGCGAGCGCGTCGGCCAGGGCGAGCTCAGCAGGCGGCCAGCCCGGGCTGGCACGCAGCGCACGTTGCGCATCCTCCGCGGCCTCTCGGGGGCGCTCGTTGTCCGCGTCTGAGCGCGACAGATCGAGCCACGCGCGTGCCAGCGAGGGATCCAAGGCCACGGCCCGCAGTGACAAGGCCCGCGCCGCGGCGCTGGCCACGCTGGTGGGCCGCGTCGGATCCGCGGCCGTCACGCGAGCCGCGGTGGCCAGACCGAGCGCGAAGCGCGGGTGAGCCGTGAGCCGGGCCAGGGCCTCCATACCCTGATCCACATCCCCGATCAGGCCGGCGGCCAGGGTCCGCGCCAGGGCCAGGACCGCCGATTCCAGCTCTCCCTCGCCCCGGCGCATGGGCTGGGCCTCGACCTTGGCCAACACCACGCCCACGCCGGCGCTGGCCCCCTGCATGCCCAGGCGAAGCTCGATGATGTGCCGCCCTGCCTTGAGCGGGTGGCGAGCGGCGGACCAGTGCGCGGGGTAGCTGTCCGTGCTGTCGCCGTGGTGGTGCCAGGGGCCGCCATCCACGCGGGTCAAGGCGGGACCGGCGAAATCCAGAATCAGATCGTAGGTGCCCGCCTTCACCTCCACCTCGGAACGGAAGGCGCGCACGCCACCCCGACGGGCGGCCGAGATCACCTCGAATCGGCAGCCGGACCGTCGGGGCGCGGGCGAGAGGGCATCGCGCTGGGTGACGTCCGCCGCCAGATCCAGGAAGGGCAGCGGCCCCGCCACGCCCTCCAGGTCCAGTTCGGTCAGACATCCGGCGCGGCGGCTTTCCCGTTCCAGCATGCCAGCGTCAGCGCGGCGGCGCGCGATGGTGTCGGTGATGATGGCCAACAGGTACTGCGCCTCCCAGGGCAACTGGGCGCGCGGCAGAGTGAGGATGCGCTCCTCCGCCTCCCGGCGATCGGGCACCTCGACCAGCAGTCGCGCCAGCCGTCCCGCCGCGGCGGTGGCCAGCAGCCCACGCGGCTCCCGCCCATCCGCGCTCACCAACTCCAGGAGATCGAGGGTGTGCGCCAGCGCCTCGCCAGAGCGCCCCCGCTCGTAGGCCAAGGCCGCGGCCCCGAAGAGGGCGAAGGCCGGCTCCGTGTCCGGCCCGGGGGTGGCCAGGGCCGTCTTCAGATCGACCTCGGCGGCCGTCGCTTTTCCGTCGAGCAAGGCCTGCCAGCCCCGTCCGCAGGCGCTCCCCGGATCGAGCGGGTTGCCCATGAGCGGCACACAGCCAGCCGACAACGCCAGGGCTAGGACGAGCGCCGAGGTTCGCCAGGCTCTCATTGCACGCCCTCCCCGATGACGATGCGTTCCGCCAGCAGTCCGTCGATCTCGCGCAGGAAGGCGCGAAAGGCCGGGTACTCGGCGGGCGAGATGCGGTCGCGCTCGACGGCCAGCGCGCTGTGGATGGACAGCCGCGCTCCCTCCGCGTGGACCCGGAAATCGAAGCTGCCGAAGGCGCTGGTCAGCTGGCGCGATCGCGGCGCGCGCACCACTCGAAAGCCATCGGGCAGCTCGTAGTCCACGTCCTCCACGTGTTGCCAAGGGAAGCCTAGAACCAAAGGCCAGCGGCGGGCCCCCAGCCGGGCGTAGGTACGCGTGAAGTCCGCCTCGCGCGAACTGGTGGGCAGGCGCAACTCGCCGGTGCGTCGCTCGCCCAACTGGGGCACGAAGCCGCGCGCGTGCACCGAGACCGGTCGATTGCGGTCTTCCACCTCGATGGCCACGCTCTCCAACTTGGCGCCGGCCATGCGGCCCTCCCAGGCGCGGCCGTAGCGCTCCTGGCGTTCGCCTGGAGTCTGGTAGTGCGAACGCCACTCGTGGGCGGCCTGACCGGCGATGCTCAGGCTCTCGTCGATGTGCCCGTTGCCCTCTCGATCCAGCCGCACCTTCCACGTGCGCTGGGCGCGATTGCGGTCCGCGGGCAGCACGGGTGTCTCGGTCAGGCGCACGCCGGTCGCGGATACGTGCAGGGCCATGACCCCCTGGTCCTGACCGGGCAACTCGGCCATCCCGGCGAATTCGGCGGTCCCGTCGAGGTAGGTGTTCAGCGAAGGCACGTAGGCGATGGCGTGATCGAAGATGGCCAGGGAGGCGGGCTCCGGATCCACCCGTCCCGAGCGCCGCGTACGCAGCAAGACGAGATCTGCCGGGATGCCCACCTCGCGCAACAGGGCCACGAGCAGCGAGGCCTTGTCCTTGCAGTCACCGAAGCGACGCTGAAAGACCTGGGTGACCTTGTACGGCTTGTAGCCGTGGATGCCGAATTCCAGGCCTACGTAGCGCGTGCCCTCGACCACCAGGCGATGCAGGGCGCGCACCTTCTCCTCGTCGGTGCGCAGTCCCGCGGTGGCGTCGCGCGCGGCGCGGGTTAGGCTGGCATCGCCCTGTAGCTGATCGGCCACCAGGTTCCAGTACCAGCGGCCCACGTCCTGCCAGGTGCGATAGGTGCTGATGTGCAGGTAGGGCGCCACCTCGGTGAAGCCCGGCATGGAGGGTTCCATGTCCACGCGGGACACGTTCTCGGCCACGAAACGGTGAACCACTTGGCCGGGGCGCTTCTCCACCGTGTGTTGCAGCCCCGCGAGGCGAGGTTGATTGAAGTTGAAGGAGCGCGACGCGGGGCCGATGAGCGTGTAGTCCCAGCGCCGCGTGGGCAACACATCGGCGATGACCTCCAACTCACCAAAATAGTCGGTCATGTCGTTCTGCTGGGCCACGTCGGCCACCGTGTACTGAACCTCGATCACGTCGCCGGCGCGCACGTCATCGAAGAGCACCACCTGGGCGCGAGCGTCGTAGTAGAGGCCGTACCAGGGCTCGGACAGATCCCGATCGCTGCGCCCCGTGGCCTCGGAGATCTCGATCTCGCCGCCGCGCGATCGCCGCAGGATGCGGGCTTGCCGGATCTCGACCTCCTGTTGCCCGGGGACGTAGCGGATGGCCGTCTCCTGCGTGTCGCGCGCAGCCCGCTCGGTACGCACATGCACGATGCGCTGGACGAACTTCTCCGCCAGGCCGTTGGGGTGCACGCGCACCACGTTGCGTTCCAGCAGCGCCACCGCGCCCTCGTCGTCCTGGGGGGGCGGACCGAGCAGCGCCTCGCGCCCCACCGTCTCCGCGTCGGCCGCGTAGCCGCGGGCCAGATCCTCGGCGCTGTGGCGGCCGCTCCTCTGCCCCGCTAACGCCTCCGCGTACCGTCGTAGCGCGGGTTGCTGAGGGCGCAATTCGAGCGAGCGCCTCAGGCTGGCCACCGCTTCCTCCCCTCGCCCCGCGCGCGCCAGGAGTCGTCCCAGCTCTTCATGCACGCGGGCCTCGTCGGGAAGACGGTGGGCCAGCCGGCGCAACACCCGCTCGGCCTCGCGCCCGTCCCCGCGCCCCTCCAGCATGTGGGCCTGGTTCAGGAGCAGGAAGTCCAGGTCCGGGCGCCAACCCGCCGCCTCGGCGTACAGGCGCGCGGACGCGGCCAGATCGCCCCGACTGCGCGCGGCCTGGGCCAGCTCGCGCAGGATCTCGACATCATCCTGGTAGACGGCGCGCAGGCTCTCCAGCTCGGATTCTGCCTCGCGCAGACGGCCCAGGGTTCGCAGCACGCGGATGCGCGCTAGGCCCACGTCTCGGCGCCACGCGGGCAGGCCGGCCAGGCGTTGTAGGGCTGCCGTGAGCAGGCTCGCCCCCAACTCCTCGGCGGCCAGGGCCAGGTGGGCCGGCACGCAGTCGGGATCTAACGCGACCGCGCGTCGCCAGTGGGCCAGGGCCGCGGCTGTACGGTTTCGCTGTTGGGCCAAAGCACCCAGGCGCGCCAGCACCATGGCCTGGCGCCACGGCTCCAACTTGCGGGACATCAGTGCGTCCAGGGCAGCCCGCCGATCGTCCTCTTCCCGTGCCACCTCACCCTCAAGCAGCAAGGCATCCCGAGAGACCTCCGGCACCGAGCTGCCGCGTGCCCTGCGCGTGGCCGCCTCGATCTTCTTGCCGTCGGCGTCCTCGCCGTGGACCAGGGCCAGCACTTGGGCGTAGTCCAGCCACCCCTCGGCCGCCGCATCACCGGTCGCGCTCTCGGCCCGCCTGCGCAACCCGTCGGCCAGCGAGCGCACCGTGGGAACGCGGCGGCGGACGCGGCTTGGCTCGGCCCGTCGACTCAGCTTGGGAAGGGCCCGCCCCTCCGTATCGGTCAGGCGTACGAAGAGCTGCCAGGCCCCGTCGATAATCACCGTCTTGATGACGAGCACGTTGGTCCCGCGACGCAGCCAGATCGCGCCCGCGTCCTGATCGGGGAAGGCAGTTCGCACCACGTCGCGCGCCAGCACCGGGGTCCCGTTCATCCAGGCCTTCACCGGTCCCGGCGAGCCGAGGCGCAGCGCCGCCCATCCGTCTCGCTCGCTCTCCACGTAGGCCAGCACGTAGGCCACCGCGTCCTGGTCGGGACGCAAGGCCGCGTCCAGATGGAACGCCCCCTGGGCTGCCGCCCCTGCATCCACGTTCCGCCAGCCGATCTCGGTCAGCTTGCCCGCGTGGCGGGTCGGCCCACGCGGATCGGGCAGAGCCCGCTCCGGCGGCAACGGGCGGTCCAAGGCACCGCGACCTTGGGCATCGAAGGGGCCCAGCACCCAGAATGAATCGATGAAACCCAGCGCGTGCCGGCGCGCCTCGGCCTGCGCGTGCTCGCCCAGCCGATCCTCCTGCAGGCACAGGGCGTAGCTGGCCAGAGCCGCGACCAGCGGGTCGTGGCCCTCCTGTTGCACGATGGTGCGCAGATCGTCCCGCAGCCGGCCGGGTGCCAGCTCGTCCTGCAGCCGCACCAGCGCGGCCAGGGACGCCGCCGCCTCGGGCCGGCCCAGGCGCTGGGACAGGGCCCGCAGCAGAGCCTCCCTCTGCAGGTGGGCGGGCGAGGCGGGCCGCGCGGCCTCCGCCTGCCCTTCAGCGGCCCCCGAGGACGACGAGTGGAACCAGGAGACGCCCAGCAGCACCAGCACCGCCGCCACGCGGCCGGCTATACGCGACATCTGCCGATTATAGTCGCGGGCTCTGGCCGGCGCGGCCCGATTCAGGCGTCGAAGTAACGGCCGATGGCCTCGCGAAGGGCGAGACGGGCCCGGTGCAGACGCGTCTTGACCGCGGGCAGAGAGAGCCCCAGCAACTCGGCCGTCTCCTCGGTGGACAGCCCCTCCACATCACGCACCAGGAAGACCGTGCGCAAACCGTCGGGCAGATTGTCGACCGACTGCTGGATGTGACGCTTCAGCTCCTCGGACTGCAGCTTCTCGTCGGGCTGCTGGGACCAGTCACTGCCCCGATGGTGCGCGTGCTCGGACACGTGCAGCACCGAGGGCTCCACGTCCTCCACCGCGATCTCCGGGTGGCGGTTGCGCGAGCGCAGGAACATGAGCGAGGCGTTCACCGTCACGCGGTACAACCAACTGCCCACCTGGGCGCGCCCCTCGAAGCCGGCCAAGTTGCGCCACGCCGAGAGGAAGACATCCTGCAGGATCTCTTGCGCGTCGTTCTCGTTGCGCACGAAGCGCATGGCCAGCCGGTACAGCTTCTCCTCGTAGCGCCCCAGCAATTCCTCGAACGCCGCAACGTCCTTGCCGCGCGCGCGATCGACCAAGGCCTCGTCAGACAGGGACACCAGCGCCGACGCGCCTGGCGAAGGGGATTTGTCGGGATCCTGGTGCTGGGACATGGGTAAGGGCCGGAAAGAATAGGCTACGTGCGGGTTCGATTGTAGAACTTCGATCGCTTTACGCTACACTGCGCAGCACACTCCTTCATGGTCCTGGCCCTCTTCAAGTCTTTTCGTCCGCATCAGTGGGTCAAGAACCTCTTCGTGGTGGCCCCGCTCGTGTTTGCGCGTCGCGTGGATGACCTGCAGGGCCTCGGCCGGACCGCAATCGCCGTCCTTTGCTTCTGTCTGCTGTCGAGCGCCGTCTACCTGCTCAACGACATCGTCGACGTGGAGAAGGACCGGGCCCACCCGCTCAAGCGCTTCCGCCCCATCGCCTCGGGCGCCCTGCCCATGCGAACGGCGTGGCTAGCCGCGGGCGTTATGTCCGTGGCGACCCTGGCCGCGTGCTGGGCGCTCGCGCCCGTCTTGGCCGGCGTCGGGCTCTCCTACCTGGCCCTGAACCTGGCCTACTCGTTCGTGCTCAAGCACATCCCCTTTGTCGACGTGGCCTGCATCGCCTCAGGGTTTCTGCTGCGCGTTTTGGGCGGCGCGGTGGCCATCCCCGTGGAGCCGTCCGGGTGGGTCATGCTCTGTACCCTGCTGCTGGCATCGTTCCTGGCCTTCGGCAAGCGTTCGCACGAGCTGCGTGTGGCCGGGCTGAAGGGCGGCGTGCAGCGTCGGGTGCTCGATCGCTATCCTCCCGGCGTGCTGCGCGTGTTGCTCTACGTGCTGGCCGGAGCGACGGTGGCGACCTACTTGGCCTACACCCAATCGCACCACGCGCTGGGCTTCTTCGGCACCCGGCGCCTGGCGCTGACCGTCCCCTTCGTGGCCTTCGGCGTCTTCCGCTTCATCTCCATCACCAACGGCAAGCTCGACAGCGAAAGCCCGACGGACTCCATGCTCCGCGACGCACCCTTCCTCATCAACCTCTTCGGGTACGCCGTGGCTATCGTGTCGATCCTGTACGCCGGCTGGTAGCGGGCGGTCAGCGGGACTGATTCAGTCCAGGCCGACCTCGCCCAAGTCCTCCTCGGACATGCCGAAGAAGTGCCCGGTCTCGTGGAGCAGCGTGATGCGGATCTGCTCGCGCAGGTCGTCCTCGTCGTGGGCCACGCGCTCCAGGTTCTTGCGAAACAGGAGGATCTGCGTGAGCTGTGGCTGCCCCCCCACGGAGGCTGTCTCGGGATAGGCCTGGCCCGAGAACAGACCGAGCAGGCGCGGATCCAGCCCCTTCTCCACCTCATCGCGGGCGGGCAAATCCACGACCAAGATGGGGACGTTCTCGATGAGCTGCCGCGCGCGCTCGGGGAGCTCCTCGAGGGCAGACTCGGCGAGCTCCTCCACCTGCTCTTGGCTCAGCCGTTCGTGGGCAAGCGGAGTCTGGCTGTCCAGATCCCACGTGTGCAGCCAGGCCCGTCGCTGCGCGTCCTCGTCCTCCATCTCCTCGGCACATAGGCCCAAACCATGCCAGGCGTCCGCGTCGCGCGAGTCGGCTTCCACGATGGCGGTGTAGCGCGCTCGGGCCTGCTCGACCTCGCCGGCCTCCAAGAGGAGCTGTGCGAAGGCACGCGCCATCTCGGGAGCCAAGGTCGCGCCTGCCTCGAGCGGCGGCAACTCGGCCAGGGTCTCCTTGGCCGCCTTGGTCTTGCCCAAATCGATCTCCAGCCCTGCCTTGATGGCCAGGCTTTCGAGGAACTCGTCCTCCTCCTCGGCGCGCTCCAGGGCAGCCTGGGCGTGGCGCAAGGCCTCGGGCAGGCGCTCCAGATCGTCGCTCAGGATTTCGGCGATCCACAGCTCGGGCGTGGCCCAGTTCGGGTCGGATTGAGCCGCCTCCTCCAACAGCTTGAGCGCCTCCTCGAACGCGCCTCCCTCTCGCTTGCACGCGGCCAAGAGCAGCAAGACGTCAGGGTTGCCCGGATCGGTGCTGTCCAGCTTGTCCGCCAGACGTTCGGCCCCCGCAACATCGCCCGACTCCAGCAGGTCCCAGGCGCGCTCCATGTCTTCGTCGTAACTCATCGTTGTGCCCTCGCAGCGGCCAGTGCCTCTTGGATCATGCCATCGTGTTCGGCCGGGTTCTGCCAACGAGCCTGGCCCTCGGGTGGCAAGAGGTGGATGGGATCGAAATAGCAAAAGAACTCGCCCGGGTGCACCACGGGCGAGACGAACACCGAGATGCCGGTCACGCGATCGTAGTGCTCGAACGAGTGCACGTCGCGTTTGCCGCCGCCGGGCGTGTCCACGACCATCATGGGGGTATTGAAGCCGCCGGTGAGCCCGCGCAACTGCTTCTCCATCTGCATACCGGTGGCCAGCGTTGTGCGCAGATCCTCCACGCCCTTCACCATGTCGTGCACGTACATGTAATAGGGGTGCACGTTGATGTAACAGAGACGCTTGATCAACATGCCCATGACGGCCGGCGTGTCGTTCACCCCGCGCATCATGACGGTCTGATTGCGCACCGTGATTCCGCGCTGAAAGAGCTGGTCCACGGCAGCCTGCGAAATGGTGGTGATCTCGTTGGGGTGATTGAAGTGCGTATGCACCATCACGTCCTTGCGCATCGCCCTCCCCTTGTCGGCAATGCGCGTGAGGGCATCCAGCCAGGCCGCGTCCGAGAGCAGCTTCTGCGGCAGCACGGCGGGCATCTTGGTGGCCCAGCGGATGCGCCGCACGTTGGGCATGGCGAGGAAGGTCTCGCCGATGTAGCTCACTTGCTCGGCGCGAAGCTGGGAGGTGTCGCCGCCTGAGATGAGGATGTCCTCCACCTCGGGGCGAGAGGCCACGTACTCGAAAGCCAGGCGCCAGCGCTCCACGTCGACGCCAAACTGCAGCTTGGCCACCTCCTCCGTGTCCAGCCCCACCGCGTAGCTGCGCGTACAGAAGCGGCAGTACACCGGACAGGTGTCGAGCGGCAGGAAGAGCACCTTGTCCGGATAGCGGTGCGACAGACCGGGCACCGGCATGTCCTGACGCTCGTGCAGCGGATCCAGGTCGACCTTGGGGTGGTCCGGCAGGCGGCGCGAGCCGAGCGGGATGAACTGGATGCGGATGGGATCCTCGTAGGGATGCGTCCAGTCGATGAGCGACAGCAGATAGGGCGAGACCCGCACGGGCATGGGCGCGTGGCGGAAGCCGTCCTCCGCGTCCCGCACGAATCCGGGGGACACCAGCCCTTCCAGGGCGGCGAGCAGCCGGGGGATGTTGGTGATGGAATTCTTTGCCTGCCAGCGGTGATCGAGGAAGTCGCGCTCGGGCACATCCGCATAGGCCCGCAGCCGCTGCCAGAACGGTCCGTCACGGAGTTGCTTGTGGGCCAACGTGGCTGGATCGACGGGCGGCTTGCGAGCCGGCGGCAGGAACGGGGCGGAGGCTCTGGTCGCCTGATCCGCGCCGCAGGTCTTGTTACTCATTTTCGTTGGAGGTGAGTCCTAGCCCAACTCTGCTCTGACGGGTAGGACGATCTCGCGATCGGCGAGAGCTTGGCTCGACGCGGACCATCCGCGGAGGATCAGCCGAGCGTGAGCACGAGCTGATAGCCGTCGCGAATGATCACCAGCCGTCCCCCCGAGCCTCGCGCCAAACGCTGCTCCACCTGCTTGAGCAAGGCGGGCGTGGCCGGGTGCGCCCGGTTGCCGAACACCACGTGCGTGATCACGTCGCCGGCCTGCAGGCTTCCGCTGGCGGGGCTGCGCCGGTCCACGGCCGTGACCTTCAGACCAGGCACGCCCAGCTCTTCAGCCTCGGAGGGCGTGAGCGCAACCACGTGCAGTCCCAAGGCCTGGCTGTCCTTCAGTTCCGCGTTTTCCGAGAGCTGCACCTGGACCGTGGTACGCCGCCCGGCCCGGATGAACGACACGGACACGCTCTCTCTCGGGGCCCGAGACTGCACCACACGTTGCAGGCCGGCGCTGCTCTCGATGCGACGCCCGGCCACTTCGAGGATGACGTCATTGGCCTTGAGCCCCGCGTTGGCGGCCGGCGATCCGGGCTGCACCACGTTGACCAGAGCCCCGGCCTCGAACGGCATGCCGAAGCGGCGCGCCTTCTCCAGGGTGAAGTCCTCCGTGCCCACGCCGAGGTATCCGCGCGCCACACTGCCCGAACGCTGGATCTGCTCGGCGATCTGGCGGGCCAGATTGATGGGGATGGCGAAGCCCACGTTCATGGCCATGGCCGGATTGAGGATGGCCGAGTTGATGCCGATGACCTCGCCTCTGAAGTTGAAAAGCGGACCGCCCGAGTTGCCTTGGTTGATGGCGGCGTCGGTCTGAATGAAGTCCTCGTACTGAACGATGCGCCCGCCCAGCATGCGGTTCTTGGCCGACACGATGCCCATGGTCACGGTCTGGCCCAACCCCAGCGGGTTGCCGATGGCCAGCACGTAGTCACCCACGCGCACGTGTTCCGAGTTGCCCAGCGAGACCGGTTTGAGGTCACCCGGCGGCCGGTTCATGCGGACCACGGCCACGTCGGTGGCGGGATCGCTGCCCACCACCTTGGCCTCGAACCGGCGATCGTCGGAGAGCTGGACCCAGACCTCGTCGGCGCCGGCCACCACGTGGTTGTTGGTCAGAACCAGGCCGGCTTTGTTGATGATGAAGCCCGACCCCAGGCCGTGCTGGGCCTCGCGACGCGCGGGCGGCTCGCCGATGCCGAAACGCTCGCGGAAGTACTGCATGAAGGGATCCTCACGGGTCACGCGCGGGATCAGCTTGGAGCTCTGGATGGTGACCACCGAGGCCTTCACCCGTTCCACCAGCGGCGCCACCGAACCGCCCATGTCCGCAGGCGTGGGCGCCAAGGCCTGAGCCAGGGCCAGGGTTACGAGCAAGGGGGAAGAAAGGATCATGATGGCATCCTCCTGCGTTTGCTCCGCTCGGGCGAGGGCAATCGAAGCGCCCTCAGCCCACGAGCCGACGGCCGATTGAAGGTCTTGGGGCCGCGCTTACGGTCATCAAGCCGCGGATCCCGGCGCGCCGGCCGCACGGCCCGAAACGCGGCGACCTGAATCCTGCGGTTCTCTAGCCGCGATAGACGACGATGCCACGGGTCGGGTCGTACGGGGTCAATGCCACCGTGACCTTGTCCCCGAGGACGATACGGATGCGGTGCTTGCGCAGCTTGCCCCCCAGGTGGGCGAGGACCTGATGGCCATTCTCCATCTCGATCCTGAAGTTGCCGGCGGGGAGGACCTCGACGACGCGACCCTGGAATTCTATGTGTTCTTCGCGGCCCATTCGGGGAAGCAGAAGTTACTCGCTCGCGTCGCGTGGGTCAAATCAGGAAAGCGGCAGTTGTGCGATATTCTGGAACTGGCCCCCTCGTGTCATCGCCCCCGTCATCCTCTGTTGCCATCTCGCCCGATGCCCGGGTGGCGGCCGTCCGATACATCTGCGAGCCACACGAGATTGTGGGCGGGAACGCGGTCCGGCTGCTGCGCAACGGCGAGCACGCGTTTCCGGCTTGGCTGAACGCCATCGACGGCGCACGCGAGCGTGTCTCGATGGAGATGTACATCTTCAACGACGACATGGCGGGACGGCGCTTCGCCGATGCCCTTTGCTGCGCCGCCCGGCGAGGGGTAACCGTGCGCCTCCTCTACGACTTCATCGGTTGCCGGCACGCCTCACCCAGCTTCTTCCTAAACATGCGGCGGGCAGGCGTCTTCACCATCGCCTATCATCCCTACCGGTTCTGGCGGCCCCGCTTCTGGACCTTGATCCGCCGCAATCACCGCAAGACGCTGGTGTGCGACGGAGATGTGGCCTTCACGGGCGGCGTGAACATCGCCGACGCGTGGCTGACCGAATCGGAGGGTGGCGGCGGTTGGCACGACGCCGCGGTCGAGGTGCGGGGCCCGGCGGTGTCGCTCATCGAGGCGGCTTTTCTCAAGGCGTGGAATCGGCGAGCTCGACGGCGAGCTCGGCTCCAACCCAGTCGCCTGCACCCCCCTTCCCTGGCCGGCCAAGTCCCCGTCGAGGTGCTCGCCAACACCGAGCTGCTGGACCGCTTCGCCATCCGTCGCGCGGCTTTGCATGCCATCGGCGCGAGTCAGGAGAGAGTCTATTTGGCGAGTCCCTACCTGGTGCCGGATCCGGGGTTCATCTTGGGCTTGGCCCGCGCCGTGTCCCGCGGCGTGGACGTGCGCGTGCTGGTGCCGGCCCACAGCGACAGTCGGCTGCTCGATCACGCCGCCCGGGCCAGCTTCCCGCGCCTGCTGCGTGCAGGGGTGCGCATCTTTCAGCACCACCCCATGGTCCACACCAAGGCCCTGTTGGTGGATCGCGACTTCGTGTCCATCGGGTCCTACAACTTCGACCACCGCTCGCTGGCCTACAACCTGGAGATGGTGGTCAACACGCTGGACCGCGACTACACCGCGGAAGTGGCCGCCATGTTCGAGGATGAGATGAGCGCCAGCGAGGAGATCGTGTGGCAGACGTTCCGCAAGCGATCGCTGTTCACGCGCGTTCTGGAGCGTCTGGCGTACAGCTTGCGCCGCTGGCTGTGAGGACCTCGAATTCAGCGATCACGGGCGCGTGATCCGAGGGCTGCTTGCCCTTGCGCGCCTCGCGGTCCACCACCACGGAGTGGCAACGGGCCGTCATCGGCGCCGTGCCCAGGACGTGATCGATGCGCAGACCTCGGTTCTTGGGGAAGGACAGTTGTCGGTAGTCCCACCACGTGAAATGCGTCTCGGCGGGATGGTGGTGGCGGTACAAATCGGTGAGTCCCCAGCGCTTCACCTCGGCCAGGGCCGTGCGCTCGTCGGGGTGGCACAGGATCTGGTTTCGCCACCCCTCGGGATCGTGAACGTCACGGTCCTCCGGAGCCACGTTCATGTCCCCGCACAAGACCAGCGGCGCCGCCGGATCCGCGTGTCGGTCCAACCAATCCCGCCACCGCGCCAGCCAGGCCAGCTTGTAGTGAAACTTGTCGCTGCCCACGGCTTGCCCGTTGGGGACGTACACGCTGCCCACGCGCACATCGTCAACGCGGGCGACCACAAAGCGCGCCTGGCCGTCGTCGGTGCTGTCGCCAAAGCCACGCACCACGTCCTGCAATGGCCGGCGGGCCAGCAGCGCCACCCCGTTGTACGTCTTCTGTCCGAAAGCCGCGACGTGATAACCCAGAGCTTCCAACTCCAGCATCGGGAAGGCGTGGTCCTCGACCTTGGTCTCCTGCAGGCAAACCACGTCGGGGGCTCGCTCACGCAACCAGGCCAAGAGGCGATCCAAGCGGGCCCGGATGGAGTTGACGTTCCAAGTCGCGATCTTCATTCTGGGCCGTCCATCCTGAACCGGGATAGGATTACGGCAAGGCCGTCGTGAAAATCTACACAGGATGTGATCACGCTGGGTTTGCTCTGCGAAACAAGGTGGTGGAGCGGTTGCGGGCGCAAGGGCACGAGGTGATCGATTTCGGTGCCAACTCAGATGCGGCCTGCGACTACCCCGAGTTCGCGGGAGCCGTGGCCAACGCCGTTCGCAACGACCAAGGCTCGGTGGGCATGCTCTTCTGCGCCACGGGGCACGGCATGGCCATGGCAGCGGGCAAGGTCCGCGGTATCCGCGCCTTCTCGCCCTCCGGCGTGGAGGCGGCCCGGCTGTCCCGCTTCGACAACAACTCCAACGTCTTGTGCCTCGGCGGACGCAGTCTGCCTGACAGCGAGGCCTTCGAGATTGCCGAGACCTGGTTGTCCACCGGGTTCGCCGGCGGCCGACATGCCCGCCGCATCGCCAAGGTGGCGGCCCTGGAGACCGCCTCGGCGGTGGGATTCATCACCGAGAGCGAAAACCTGCGCTTGGCCGCCTTGGACGTCCCCACGGCGATCTGGGAGCGCAACCCCGCGGCCTTCAGTGCAGATCGAGCCAGCCACGAGCGGATTCGCAATCGCCTCGGCTGGCTCAACGGGCCCGCGGACGCGGAGGCGGCGCTGCCCGAGATCCTCGCCTTCGCGGACGAGATCCGACGGAGCGGCTTCCGACGGGCGGTGGTCCTGGGCATGGGCGGCAGCTCGCTGGTCGCCGAGGTCCTGGGCAAGGTCTTTGGGCCCGCGCCGGGCTGGCTGAACGTCTACGTGCTCGACTGCAACGATCCGGTGGCCGTGACCACGGTGGAGGGGTCGGTCGATCTGGAGCGGACGCTCTTCGTGGTGGCCAGCAAGTCGGGGGACACCCTTGAGGTGCGGGCCTTCGAGCGCTACTTCTGGGCCAAAGTCCTCGGGTGCTGTGGCGGCGACGTGGCCCGCGCCGGCGCGCACTTCGTGGCCATCACCGACGCGGGATCGCCCTTGGCGGAACGGGCGCAGAGTGCCCAGTTCCGACGGGTCTTCCACTGCCCGGCCGACGTGGGCGGACGCTATTCGGCTCTGACCGCGTTCGGCCTGCTGCCCGCGGCCCTCATGGGGATGGACGTGGCGCGCCTGGTGGCCCGGGCACGCGGCATGGCGAACGCGTGCCGCGAAGCCACCCTGGCCAAGAACCCGGGCGTCGCCCTGGGCACCCTGCTGGGCGCGCTGGCCAAGCACGGACGAGACAAGCTGACACTGCTGCTTGCCCCCGATATCGCGCCACTTGGGCCATGGATCGAGCAACTCATCGCCGAGTCAACCGGCAAGTCGGGTCGCGGCATCGTGCCCGTGGACGGCGAGCCCGCGGGCCCCCCCGATCGCTATCACGCGGATCGCGTGTTCGTGGTGTTGCGGCTGCGCGGCGGCGCCCTGCCCACGCACGTGGAGCAACTCGAGGCCCTCACCGTGGCTGGCCATCCTCTCGTGGAGGTCGAGTTGGCGGACAAATACGATCTGGGGGCGGAGCTCTTCCGCTGGGAATTCGCCACGGCGGTGGCGGGGATCGTGCTGCAGATCAACCCCTTCGACGAGCCCAATGTGGCGGAGACCAAAGAGAGCACGCGCCGCCTGCTCGAATCGGAGGCCGGCGATGCGCCCGCGGCCAAGGCCTACGCGCCCGCGGATGCGCAGCTGGCACGGGAGCTGGCGGCCACGCCTCCGGGCGACTATCTGGCCATCTGTCCCTTCTTTCACATCAACCTCGAACGTGAGCGCCTGCTGCATCGACTGCGGTTGGCGTGCCGCGATCGCCTGCGCGTGGCCACCACATTGGGCCACGGACCACGCTTCCTGCATTCGACGGGACAGTTGCACAAGGGCGGGCCGGCCAACGGCGTGTTCCTGCAGTTGCTAGCCTCCGCACCGGCGGGCGCCGATCGGCCCATCCCCGAAGAGGGCTTCACCTTCGGCAGGCTGCGCGATGCACAGGCTCGGGGCGATTGGATGGTCTTGCGCGAGCATGGCAAGACCGTCCTGCGCGTCGATCTGGGGCAGGAACCGGAGGCGGGGCTGCGAACCTTGTTGGCCACCCTGGGCGTGAAGTCGTAGATCGGCCGGATGCTGCCTCCCCTCGTCGATTCCCACTGCCACCTGGATTTCGAAGACTACGCCAAGGACCTGCCCGATGTCCTGGCCCGGGCGCGCCGGGCCGGCATCGTGGCCATGGTGTGCATCGGCTCGGGCAAGGACCTGGCCACCGCGGAGCGAGCCGTGGCCCTGGCCGGCCGCGAGCCCGACGTGTTCGCCGGGGTGTGCATCCACCCTCACGACGTGGCCCGCATGGAGGACGCGTGGTGGCCGGCCCTCGAAAAACTCGCCGCCGAGCCGCGCGTCGTGGCGGTGGGCGAGACCGGCCTCGACTACCACTACGACCTCTCGCCGCGCGATGCGCAGCAACAGGCCTTCCGTCGTTTCCTGAAGATGGCCGCCGCCGTGCAGAAGCCATTCGCCGTCCACGTTCGCGAGGCCCACGACGACGCGAGCCGCATTCTGCGCGAAGAAATGACGCCCCAATCGAGCGGCGTCATCCACTGTTTCACGGGCGAGGTGGCGGACGCGCGACGTTACCTGGATCTGGGGCTCATGCTGTCGTTCTCGGGCGTACTCACGTTCAAGAACGCGGAGGAGGTCCGGCGCGCGGCGGCCTATGCCCCGTCGGAGCGCATCCTGGTGGAGACGGATGCCCCTTACCTGGCGCCCATCCCCCATCGGGGCAAGCGCAACGAGCCCGCTTTCGTGACCGAGACCCTGAAGGTGCTGGCAGGCGTGCGCGGGCAATCCCCGTCGGCCGTCGCCGAAGCGACTACGGCCAACGCCTTCCGTCTGTTCGCCCTGCCCGCCCCCGCTGGCCTAGAGCACCGAACGGTTTGAATCGGTCGCGAAAACGCGGATCTGCGTCGCATCCCTTCGTTGCTCGTCGGTCAAATACGTCGAGTATTCTCCCTCCTCGCGCCTCGGGCTGCTCGCATCTCCGCG
>JAEXQJ010000031.1 GCA_023438785.1 Pseudomonadota bacterium | reverse complement strand
CCGGTTTGCCCTCGGGCGCGGCCGCATGGGCCGATTCGGTCGTCGTGGGCGTCTCCCCGGTCGGCGCCACCGGTGCCTGCTCGACCGGCACCGGGTGCTGCGCCAGCGGGCTCGCCGTGGCCGCGTTGGCGGTGTGGGGTGCAGAGGCCGTGGTCTGCTGGCCTCGCGGCATGCTCGGTTCTGCCGGAGCGGCCTCGTCCGGATGGGGATCCTGCGTCTCTTTCGAGGCTGAGCGCTCCTCCGCGCGCGTAGACTTATGCGCGGTAGCCGTTTTGGGGACGGAGCCGTCGGCGTGAAGGGCGCGCTGATCGGATGCCCTCCGGATTGACTCGGGCTCGCTGCCGTCGACTGAGCGCGGCCGATCGCCGTTGGCCGCCTGGTCCCACATGAGCAGCGTATCGCGGAGGCCATCTTGCGGGGCGGCCGCGGGCGCGCCGGGGCCGTCCTCTTGCTCGACCGCCACCTCGGGTGTCTTGGTGCCCTGCTCCGGAAACGTGCCTTTGTCCGCCGCGTTCGGGGTCGTCGACGCGCGCTCAGGTTTGCGGGCGAGCCGCGTGTGCGGGCCGACTGGGCTCTCCTTCGACTGATCCTCGACCGCCGGTGCGCCGGGGCTGGGCTGCGAATGCGCCGCAGCCGGCGTGCCTCGCGATGCGGAGTCGGCGCTGGCCTCGGGCATGGCCGGGAAGGGCGCCGTGCGCGTGACGCTGGTGCCTGCCGGCTCTCGCGCACCCGACAACGGAGTGCGCGCGGATTGGCCATGCGTCGCGGACGCCGCGAGGGCCGCCTCCTCCGGGCTGCCATTGCCTTTCGCGAGGTGTGAAGTTCGACGCGCCGATGACTCGCTCTGCTCCAGCGGCACATCGAGCGATGGGATCGCCTGCCCCGCCTCCTGGCTCGCCGTGTGCCCCTCCGTTGAGGTCATCTTGGCGTGGGGCGAATCGTGCCCGTGCTGGCCGTGCCGACCCTGGGCAGGGTTTCGCGAGCCGTCCTGGTCGCGCCCTGGTGTGCCGCGCATCTCGCGGCCCAGGATGTTGCCGAAGGCGCCGTGCTTCGCGGATTCATGGCCCGCGGCCGGTTCCGTGTGCGCCCCGCCGGCTTGGACGTCGATTCTGACTGGCATGCTCATTGTGACACGCCCCCCTTCTTGCTGGTGCTCGGCTTGCGGGTGGCAATGTCCGTGGCCAACTCCGCCGCCAATTCGGGTTTGAGGGCCGCCATCACCGCGCCCGCATCGGCGGGGCGCATGAGTCGCAGGACCTCGGCGGCCAACGAGCGATCCACATGGGACAGCACGGCCGCGGCCTCGGCGGGCTTCATGCCCTTCATGGCCTTGGAAACCAAAATGATCTGCTGCTCGTCCTCTTTGCCTCGCGCGCGTGGCGGCGGTGCAGCGGGCGTGCCTCCCTCGGCCGCCGCCGCGGTTCCATTGCCCGCCGCGCCCTGCTGCTTGAGCACGGCCTCCAGGTGCGCCGTCTCCTGGCGCAGCGATTCGCGTGCTTGTGTGATCTCGGCGGCCAACTGTTCCATGCGGGCCCTATCCGAGGTCGCGTCGGTTTGATCAGAGGATGGCGCGCCATCCGTTCTCCGGCTCAACTCGCTCCGGAGGGCACTGCTGGTCAGACTCGGCAGCGCCACCGCCGGGCGATCGCGGGTCGGAGTGGAGGTGCGTGTCTTGCGCCGGGGTTCGCCGGCATTCTTGGCCGGCGCGGGCCCAGGGGTCGTCTTGGGCGCAGCCACGCCCTCCTCCTCTTCCTCCGACGAAGAAGGTGCGAGCGGCGGCGGGCCGGCCACCGCTTCAGCCAAAGATGTCTTGTTCTTGCTCCTCGATGCGGACTTCTCCAGCGCCGGCTTGGCGGGCGCGGGCTTCTCCAGCACCGGCTTGACGGGCGCGGGCCCTTCCAGCGCCGGCTTGGCGGGCGCGGGCTTCTCCAGCACCGGCTCGGGGTGCACGACGGGGGGGCGTTCTTTGGCTGTGGGCTGGACCGGCTTGGCGGGCGCGGCATCGGGTTTGCCGACGGCCGGCTTGGCCTTGCGCTTGCTCGATTTGGGCGGCGGCGTTTCCGCCTTGGGGGCGGCCTTGGCCGCGGGCGGCTTGGGATCCAGGGGCCCGGGCACCGAGGGCAAGGCCGGCGGCCCCACCGTGGGGACGGAGGGCGCGGCCGGGGGCGTGCCGAGGGCCGGCGGCTCGATGCCACCTGTGGCCAGCCAAAAGGCAAGGGCGAGCGTGATCACGATGCGCCTCCATGGTTCGCGGGTGCGGGCGCGGGTGCGGGCGTCTCCAAGGCGCGGCGCAGAGCGGCCAACGTCTGGTCGAGGGAGAAGCGTTCGTCAGGACTCTGGCGCAGCACCGCGTTCACCTCATGCACACAGCGGACCGCCTTATCGACGCGCGGGTTGGTGCCGGCCACGTAGGCGCCCACCTCGATGAGATCGGCGGCCTCGCGGTAGGCGGCCAGGATCTCGCGTGCGGCTTGCGCCAGTTCCTTGTGCGCCTTGCTGGCCACGTCACTCATCACGCGGCTGATGCTGCCCAGCACGTCGACGGCGGGGAAATGGCCCGCCTGGGCCAGCTTGCGCGACAGAACGATGTGCCCGTCCAGCACGGAGCGCGACGAGTCGACCACCGGGTCGGTGAGGTCGTCACCCTCGGCGAGCACGGTGTACATGGCGGTGATGCTGCCGCGGCCCGTGCTGTTGCCCGCCCGCTCCAGCAGGCGCGGCAGCATGGCGAACACGGAGGGCGGGTACCCGCGCGAGGTGGGCGGCTCGCCGGCCGCCAGGCCAATCTCCCGCTGGGCCATGGCCACGCGGGTCAGCGAATCGATGAGGAGAAGGACGCGCTTGCCGCGATCGCGGAAGTACTCGGCCACCGCGGTGGCGGCCATGGCGGCGCGTACGCGCACGAGGGGCGGCTCGTCACCCGTGGCCACCACGACCACCGAGCGTTCGAGCCCGCGCCCCAGATCGCGTTCCACGAACTCGCGCACCTCGCGCCCACGCTCGCCCACCAGACCGACGACGATGATCTCGGCCTCTGCACTGCGCGCCAGCATGCCCATGAGCACGCTCTTTCCCACGCCCGGGCCGGCCATGATGCCGAGGCGCTGGCCCTCGCCGCAGGTCAGGCACGCATCAATGGACCGAATGCCGAGCACCAGCGGGCGGCTGATGCGCGTGCGGGTCATGGCAGGCGGTGGCGAGGCGTGCAGGGGCACGCGCGCGTGCAGCAGTGGCTGACCCGCGCCGTCGAGCGGGCGCATGGCCGCATCGACCACACGGCCGAGCAGCGATGGGCCCACGCGAATCTCGCCCGCGCTGGCCCGGGGTATGACCGCGCAGCCTTCGCCGATGCCGCGCACATCACCGAAGGGCATGAGGATGGCTTGCGGGCCCGAAAAGCCGACCACCTCGGCGGCGACCAGGTGGCCGCCCACCGCGCGGATCTCGCACGACGTACCGACGGCCACATGGGGAAGCGCGGCCTCGACCACGATGCCCGAGGCGCGTGTCACGCGGCCGGCCAGCACGCAAGGCTCGGTCTGGGCCAGCTCCTCGCGCAGCCGGTTGAAGTCCACCAGGCTCATGCGCTCTCTCCCACCGCACCGGTCAGAGCCGCATGGCGCAGTTCCTCCAGGCGCGTGTTGAGGCGACCGTCGACCGAACCCAGATCGCCTTCCACCACGCAATCGCAACGCTGCAGCGACGGATCGGCCTTCACCTCGATTTGGGCGATGGCCGACTCGGCCACGGCCTGCGTACCCTTGGCGGCCAGGGCCTCTTGCACGGCTTGGGCGTCATCGGGGCACAGGCGGATAACCAAGTGGCGCGATTCACCGAGGCGACGCTGGGCCGTGCGCACCAAATCCAGCAGCGCCTCCACATTGCCGCTCACCTCATCCTCGATGATCCGGCGGGCGACCAGGAAGCCCACCTCCAACGCGTCGGCGCGGGCCTCCGCGGTCAGGCGCTCTGCCATCTGGTTCAGCGATGCGATGGCGCCGGCCAGTCGTTCTCCCACCATGGCACTCACCATTTCGGGATCGGGCTCGGGCGGCGCGGGCGGTGGTGTCTCCTCGGGCGGCGGCACGATCTCGGAGACGAGCGGCGCGCTGGGGCGCGGGGAGAAGGCCGGCGCCATCTGGGGCTGCGCCGGGATGCGCTGGAGGAACCCGGGTTTGCGCGCTTGCCGCTGTCCCCGCTCCCCCACGTCAGACCATCCTCTCCGTCGGATTGACGATGCTGATGCGACCCTGCTCGGCCAAGCTGAAGGCGGTGCGCACCAGTTCCGTCTGGGCGGCCTCGACGGCGGCCACCTTCACCGGACCCATGGCCATGATCTCGTCCTCGAGCATCTGGCCCGCGCGGCTGGACATGTTCTTCAGGAAGCGGTCCTTGACCGCGGGCGGCGCGCCCTTGAGGGCCACGGTGAGCTGGCTCATGTCGATCTCGCGGATGAGCGTCTGCAGGTCGCGATCCGTGAGGTGGACGAGGTCGTCGAAGGTGAAGAGGCGGGAGCGCAGGGCCGCGCCGAGCTCGGGATCGTCCTTCTCGATCTCGCTCACCACCTCGCTCTGTTCGGCGGCCGGCACCGAGCGCAGCAGATTGATGGCCACGTTGCGTCCGTCCAGCTTGCGCGTGGAGGCGGGCACGGCGGTGCTCAAATCCTGGGTCAGGGCCTCGGCCACCTCGCGTAGCACCTCGGGGGCGACGCCCTCCAGGGCGGCCAGGCGGCGCAGGATTTGAGCCCGCTGTGCCTGCGGAATGGCCTTTAGCACAGCCAGCGCGTGGTCGCGGGGCACGGTGCCCAGGACCACGGCCGCGGTCTGCGGCTGCTCGCGCGCCAGGAGCATGGCCAGCGACTCGGGGTCGGCCTGGGCGATGGCGCTGAAATGCTCCTCGGACGGCGCCTCGGGTTCTTCCTTGGGCAGGCCCTCGAACACCCGGCGGGCCATGTCCTGACCCAGGGCGCGCGCTGCCGCCTCTCGCAGCAGCCCATCACCCGCGGCCGCGTCCGCGCCCAAGCCGGTCATGTCCTGCACGAACAGACTCAAGGCGGCCGGGATGGTGGCAGGCGCCTTCCGCAGCTCGCGGGCGCCGAGCGCGATCTGGCGAACCGTTTCCTCGTCGAGCGATTTGAAAATCTGGGCCGCCACCTCAGGACCCAACCCGAGGAGGACCGCGGCGGCCTGCTTGGCGCCCGGGCCTGCCGGTCGTTGAACCTGCTCATCCTGCATGGGCCGTCTCTTTGTCCTTGCGAGAGGGATCGCTGTCCGCGGCTACCCAAGCCTTCAGAAGGTGTGCCGCGCGTGCCGGATCGGTCTTGCCCAACTCGCGGGCTCGGTCGCGTAGGGCCGCCGTGTTGTCGGGGGAGACCATGCGCCAGGCCTCTCCCATCTGCGTCTGACCGGATCCGCCGATGAGGGCCGGATCCACGTCGCCGACCCGCGTGCCGGGACGGAGAAGCGCGATGGCCGAGGAGGTGCGGCGGAAGATGCGCAGGACGATCAGGATGCCCACGATGCCGGCCAGCGCCCACCCGGCCATCTTGGCCAGGCTGATGTACTCGGGGCGCTCCCACACGGCGAGCTTGATCTGGGGCTCCTCCACCTTGGCGAAGGTCGTGCTGGACAGTTCGATGACATCGCCGCGTTGGGCATCGAAGCCGATGGCGCTCTTGGCCAGGTCGGTCAGCCGCTTGAGCTCGGCGGCGGGGCGCGGTTTGCCGTCCACGCCGTCCACCAACACGGCGGCCGAGAGGCGGGTGATGCGTGGGGTGCGCGAGATGGAACGCGTGATCTTCTTGCCGATCTCGAAGTTGCGGACCTCGTCCTCGCGGCTGGTCTGGGCGCGGTTGGGGCCCGTCGCGCTGCCCGCGGTGGGGGCCATGGGTTGGTTGGCCGCCGCGCCCGCCACGCCGTTGCCGTTGGTGGCGTCGCTGGTCACCAACTCGGTGGACTTGCGCTCACTGCGCACCGTCGCTGAATCGGGATCGTAGACATCCTGGGTGGTCTCCACCTCCGTGGCATCCAGGTTGGCCGTCACCCGCGCCACCACCGAGCCGCGGCCCACCGCGGGGGCCAGCAGGTCGACGATGCGTTGTTCGAGCTCGCCTTCCATCTCGCGCTGTTGCGAGGCCAGTTTGGCGGCTGGTCCCTGATCGCCGGCCAACACAGTGCCGCGTTGATCGACGATGGTCACGTTGTCCGGATCGAGGCCGGCCACCGCCGAGGCCACCAGGTGCCGCACGCCCGCCAACTCGCGTTCGTTCATCACGCGGCCGGGCTGCAGGTTCAGCACCACCGCCGCCGAGGCGTGGCGATCGTCGTCGCGATACAGGCCCTTCTCGGGCAGGGTCACGTGGACCCGCGCCGAACGCACGGCCTGCAGGCGCGAGATGGTGCGCGCCAATTCGCCCTCGGTGGCTCGACGCAGGTTCACCCTCTGCGTGAATTCGGAGGCGCCGAAGTCGCCGCGATCGAACAGCTCGAAACCCACGCCACCCCCGCGCGGCAGGCCCTGCGAGGCCAAGAGGAGACGGGCCTCGTGCACCTGCGATGCGGGGACGGAGACGGCCGCCCCGCCCGCCTCGCTGCGGAAGGGGATGCCCGCCGCCTTGAGCGCCCCGCCCGCTTCGGTCGCGTCCTCGGGCGAGAGGTTCGTGAAGACGTATTGATAGGTGGCGCCCCTGCCGAAGGCCATGACCAGCACCACCACCACCACGGCCAGCATGGCCAGCGCGCCGAGCAGCATGCGCGCGGCCGTGCCCATGTCCGCGTAGCGGCGACCCAGGTCGCGGGCCATCTTCGACAGGGCTTCCATGCGCTAGACCCCCATCCGCATGATCTCGTTGTAGGTCTCGACGACCTTGTTGCGCACGCGCATGGCCAGGCGCATGGCCACATCGGCCTTCTCCAGGGCCAACGACATCTCGTGCAGGTTGCCCGCCCCGCGCGCCACCAACGACGCCTGCTCGTCGGCCTCGACCTGCACCTTGTCCAAGGCCTGCACGGCGCGACCCAACTCTCCGTTGAAGGCCGCCGCGTCCACCTTGTCTTTGGGCGCATTGATCGTGCGCTCGGGACTGTCGAGGCTGCCGATGTGGCCGAGCTCGAAGTTGATGGGAATGGCCATGGCTTAGTCCTTCAGCGCCCGATCTCCAGACCGCGCGTGGCCATCTGCTTGAGGGTCTCCACGGCCGTGGCGTTGGCCTCGTACGAGCGCGAGGCCGACAGAAGGTTGACCACCTCGTGGATGGGATTGACGTTGGGGAAGGTCACGAAGCCGTTGGCGTCGGCATCGGGATGACCCGGGCTGTAGACCATGCGCCCCGGCGTGTTGTCAGCGGCGATTTGCGCCACCTCGACGCCCATGGGTGCCGGCTGGTTGGGACCGATCTCGCTGGAATCGCCGATGGGGATGGCGCGGAAGACCGGGTCCAGGCGCTTGTACACCTGCCCGTTCGCATCGCGCGTGGTCTCGGCGTTGGCCAGGTTGGACGACGCCAGGTTGACCCGCGTGCGTTCAGCCGACAGCGCGGAGCCACTCAGATGAAGTGCGCTGAGAAAATCCATGCCCATGATCGTTCTCCTAGTTTCCGTCCGAGGCGACGTAGCGGAGGATGGCCAACTTGCGACCGGCGGCGCGCGCGCTGGCTCCGTACTGAAGGGCGTTCTCGGCCATGGCCACCATGGTTCGGTCGAGGTCCACGCCGTTGCCGTCGAGAGAAGCACCCGACGACGACACATCGATGATGGGGAGGTCCTTGGAGGACAGCGCGTCCTGACTCGCATCGCCCGGCGCCGGCGTGTCATCCATGTGGCCCGCCTCGGTCATGCCCACCTGCAAGGTGTCCAGCCCCGTCGACTTGCCATTCACCACGGCCATGGCCGCGGCGAAGTCCACGTCTTTGGGGCGAAAGCCCGGCGTGTCGACGTTGGCCACGTTGCCCGACAGAACGTTGTGACGAACCAGGCGTACGTCCAGGGCGCGCTCGAGCTGACCCAAGGTGCCGTCGAAGATCTTCACGCTTTCACCTCCTGCGAAGCGCGTGCCACTCGGTGACAGATCGTTGACCCGACAGGCTCATGGCGATTCGACCTGTTGGGCGCGCGCCGCGGTCTCCGCCGTCAGGCGCGCGCGTATGGCCTGCGCCAGCGCGCGATAGGCCTGCGCCAGATCGCGTTCCGCCTCGGCCATGGGCAACTCGTTGCTCGCGGGTTGTGCCTCGCGACCCAGCGAGAGCTGATCGAGGACGGCCCGCCAGCGTGGCCCCGTCATGGCACGACGACCCAGTCGGCTCTCCACGAACTCGCACACCAGACGGGCGCGCACGGTGTCTTTGCCCAGAAGGTACATCTCGGCCGTGCGCAGCAGATAGTCAGCCTGCGATCGGGTGGCGATGGCTCCCGCGGCGAAGGCCGCGGCCATCAGCGTGCCGCCGAAGACCGGGGCACCCATGGACACCGCCCTCTCGGCTCCCGCGCGCGCCAAGTCCTCCGCCAGCGCGCCGTTGCTGCGTTCGGGGAGGAGCAGATAGGCGTCTATGGCCGCCAGCACGCCCTCCTCATCGGCCTCGCGGAACGCGGCGAGGACGAGTTGTCGACAGTACAGCCTGCTGTCGCCCTGGCACGCTCCGTCACCCTCCTCGATGGCCGTGCGGAGCTGAGTCATGGAGGCTTGCCAGCGGCCAATGTACGCGCCGACGCGAGCCCCCCGCAGAAGGATCTCCGTGTGCAACGGCTCGGGCATCCCGGACACATCGAACACGCGATCAAACCCTTGGGGCAGGCAGGTGCCGCTCAGCTCGCACAGGTGCACCAGGGCCATGTGGCCGAACGGTCCGAATTTGCCGGCGGCCCTATACCACCCCACCGCGCTCACCGGATCGTCGGCCAGGACCGCCAGGTCGCCCAGGCGAAGCGCGGCCATGCGTTTGCCGTCACCGTCGAGAGCGCGGCGGAACTCAACGGCCGCCACGGCGTACAGGCGATCGCGCAGGGCACACTCGCCACGCGAGATGGCCGTCGTCCCCGGGCAAGAGCCGCCCATGTGCAGGGCATAGGGGTCGTAAAAGGGTAGGAGCTGCTCGTTCGGCGCACGCCAGGGGACGCCACGCAGCTCGTAGATCTCGAGAACGACCTGGCCGCGGTCGGTGACCAGTCGGGCGTCCAGTTGGCGCGTGGTGCATTCCAGTTCCACGGTGTCGCCCGTGACCTGCGCCGAGGGACACAGACGCGACATCCTCTCAATCCG
The DNA here is from genome assembly GCA_023438785.1 of Pseudomonadota bacterium. GTDB lineage: Bacteria > Myxococcota_A > Polyangia > Fen-1088 > Fen-1088 > Fen-1137. Next base: position 3,276 of record JAEXQJ010000031.1, on the reverse strand, counting down.
GCTGGCCAGTTGGCGCGCCGTGCGCGCCGGATACAGGAGGATTCGCTTGTCGAGGGCGCGCACGTCGACGGTCATGCGGCCCGACGCGGGTATGGCGATGCGCTCCGCGGCGGCCGTGGTCACCACCCGCGGGCCCGCCCCCGCCGCCGGCCCTGTGGGGTTGCCCGCAGCCATGAGCAGCGCGACGAGAGGTAGAAGGACACACATGTTCGCGGCCCTTCAATGCACCCTTCGTGCCGCCGCCAAACCGCTGAATCCTCGACGCTGCCGTTCCGACGTGACAGCTTCGTGGCGCCAGATTTCCGGTTGCGCCAAATCCCAGTCACGCCGGGAGGCGCGCGCTATCTCTCGCTCGGCGCTTCTCCCCCGCGTCGGCGCAGTTTCTCCACCAGGGTGGTACGCCCCAGGCCCAGCAGCTTGGCCGCTTCCTTCTTGTTGCCGCCGGTCGCGTTGAGGGCCTTGCGGATGTAGGAATCCTCCAGGCTCCGCAGGAGCAGCGGCAGATCGACCGGCAGGGCCAGATCGGGGTTGGGCGAGGGCAGGTCGAGGGTCGGCGTGGGCGTCAGGTCGGTGGTGTCCGTCGAAACGGGAACGGGCGTGGGCGTGAGGGTGCGGCGCGGGGCGGGATCCGCCTCGGTCGAAACGGGAACGGGCGTGGGCGTGAGCGAGCGACGCGGGACCGGACATGACGGGGCCGACCGCGGGGGCAAGCGCACCTCGGCGATCTCGCGCGTGTCGGGCCAGATCTCTTGCGCCGTCTGGAACGGCTCGGGCGTGAGATCTTCGGGCACGTCGAGCACGACAGCGTCACCGGTGATGAAGGTGGGCGGAAGATCGACGACCTCGATGGTGGGCATCTGACAGCACACGGACAGGCGCTCCACCAGGTTCTCCAACTCGCGCACGTTGCCCGGCCACGCGTAGCTCTTGAGGTGCTCGATGACCGCTGGGGACACGGGGCGCGTCTCGCCGTGACGCCGCCAGAAGAAGCTGAAGAGCGCGCCGAGATCATCGGGGCGCTCGCGCAAGGGCGGCAGGTGCACGGGGCACACGTGCAGGCGATAGAAGAGATCCGACCGGAAACGCCCCTGGCGCACCAGTTCGTTCAGATCGCGGTTGGTGGCGGCGACCAGACGAAAGTCCGCCGTCACCGACGAGGAGCTGCCCACGGGCTCGTAGGTCCGCTCCTGCAGCAGGCGCAGCAGCTTGACCTGCATGGGCAGGGACAGCTCGCCGATCTCGTCGAGAAACAGCGTGCCTTCCTCGGCCATGGCCACGCGACCGCGGCGTGAGTTGTTGGCTCCCGTGAAGGCCCCGCGCACGTAGCCGAACAGCTCGCTTTCGATGAGGGTCTCCGGAATCGCGCTGCAGTTGACGGGAACGAAGGGACGGCTGGCGCGCGGGCTGTGGGCGTGAACCAGGCGTGCGAAGACTTCCTTGCCCGTACCCGTCTCGCCGGTCAACAGCACGGTGGCGTTGCTGGCGGCGATGCGCACACAGGTCGCACGCACCTGGGCCAGGGGAGACGACGGCGCAAAGACCAGACCGGGGTCCGATCCTCTTGCCTTGTCGTTATGTGTGTCGGTTGGGCAGGCCATGGCTGGAATCGGCATGCGTCTCCTTCGTTCACGGGGTGGACAGCGTCCCCCGCGCGAGGTGATCGACGAACTGAGTGGCGAACAGAAACAGGAGCGTGACTCTCCCTAATTGGAGAGTCTCTCCCCCCTGCAGACGACAGGGTTTGCGCGGCACGAGACGCACGCCGTTGACCAGCGTGCCGTTGGTCGCGCCCAGATCGGTCAGGCGGCCTTCGCCGTCGACCAGGGCCAAGATGCCATGTCGCGTGGACACGGAATACTCGTTGACGACCACGTCGTTGTCCGACGTGCGTCCGATGGTGATGGGTCCGGGCTCCGAGTGGCGCCCCTTGGTCACGGCGAAGACGCGACCCGCGTGCGGGGTCATGCCCGTGAGATCCGGGACCTCGGTGATCACCGTGCCACGCGCGGCGAGGCCCTTGAGCACGCCCGCGATGCTGGTCACGACGAGCACGGGCCAGGGATAGAGGCGCAGGAAGTCGGATGCTCCGAGGCGGTTGAGATCCTTTTCGTAGTCTGCGACGGAGAAGGCCATGGCGACTTTTCCCGAGGGCGAGGGGTGGATGCGGCCGACTCGATGGACACGGGTCCGTGCAACTCGTGGTCCAAGGCGAAGACCGGGTTTGCGCGCCCGTACCGTCGATTCATCGTCGGAACGGCGTGAGAATTGGAGCCGATTCGACGACGCGGCGGTCTTTCGCCGCGCGGTTCTCCGGGGCGTGCAGGTGATGGACATCTGGCTCGACGCGCTCACGCCACTTTCCTTGCCACCGCGTCGCGCACGCCCGCCGTGGACCGAGTCAGCACGGCTTCGGCCAGTGCCATCGCCCGGCGGGTTTCGTCGCGCACACTCGGGGCGCGATTCAGATCGGAGCGGTTGAGGTGGAACCCGTTGAGGCTGGCCAGGGCATCGGCCATACGAATGACGTTACCCAGTGTCCAGCCCGGTTCGGCCGGCTTGTCTGCCAGGCGAATGGCCTCGGCCGCCGACTCGGGCAATCCCCAGGCGCGCGCCAACTGGGCGCCCACGGCGGCGTGGGTCGTCTCGATGCAGGTCAACAGGACCACGTCGGAGACCAGTCGGCGTGCACGCGTGCTGGCCATCTGCTGCTCGATCTCGAGAAGCAGGCCGCCGATGAGGGGCTTGCCGATGTCGTGCAGCAGGCCACCGCGGTAGGCGGCCTCCGCCTCGTGCTCGCCGTGACCGCACTCGCGCACCAGGTGCTCGGCGATCCAGGCCGAGGCCAGGGCATGAGCCCAGGGCTGTTTGAACACGGCATCCAGGCGGGGATGGCGCGGCTCCAGGATGGGGCGCGCGGACAGCTCCAACAAGACGGTGTGCAGGCCCTGGGCACCCAGCCGGCGCACGGCTTGCTCGGCGTTGTGTGCCGGCATGCGCAGGGCACCCGTGGCGTTCGCCATCGGGATCACCCGAGAAGCGAGGAGAGGCTCCTCGTTGAGGATGGCCGCCAGGCCGGCGAAGGATGCGTCAGTGCTGTTCACCAGGTCCAGGCAGCGCTGCACGCGCGGGCGCAGCGCGGGCAAGGGGATGGCCCCGGTCTCGATGCGCGAGAGCAGGATCTCGGTCAGGCGTGTGATGACGGCCTGTTCGCCACTGCTGGGCGCGGGGATGGGTGCGGGCGTGGGCCGCGGCGGCGGCGGGACCGAGGCCGGCCCC
>JAEXQJ010000018.1 GCA_023438785.1 Pseudomonadota bacterium | reverse complement strand
CTCCTGAACCAGCCCCTCCGCCGCTTCCCGCCGTACCCGGGGTGCTGCTTGGCGGACGGGGAGCCGGAATGTCGTAGGTCGGACAGCTGTCCACGATCGGCGTGCAACCGCCGGGAAGATCAGCCGTCATGTAGTCCCAGACCCCGGATAGATCCGGGAGAGTGACCGTGGAACAACCGGCAAGCCCATTGATCGCCTGGTTGAAGGCCAGAGCCTCCTCGACAATGCAGGTGGCATACTGCGCCACCGTCTGCTTGCAGGACGCAGGGATGGCGCCACATTTGGCTGCGGCGGCACTGGCCTGGATGCAGCTCGATTCCTGGCTGCCGCAGTTTCTCTGCAAGATCGCGTCGGATGAGGGGCTGCTCGAAACGCCGTACGCCAATCCCGCCCATTTACACAAGTCGGCCTGGCTCAACGCTTTGCCGAAGTAGGCATAGGTGTCATTGCAAAGCCTGGTGGCATCGGTCGAAGAGAGCGAGCCAAGAGTCTGGCTGCCGTCCAGATCGGTGATCGACGACGCGTCATGACTGGCACCCGCAGCCCCACCCTTGCTGGTGCTTCCACCTGCACCGCCGCTGCCACCCTTGCTGGTGCTTCCGCCGGTTCCTGCCTCTGAGCCGCTGGTCTTGCCACCAGCGCCGGCGCTGTTGGACCCGCCACATCCAGCGTTCAGCAGCGCAGGCATGAGCAGCAGCACCCAGAGCAGCCTGACACAACCGTCTTGCATGTGACTCGTCGACCTAACAATCTGAGCTGACTGTCTGGCTCGTCGCATTGATGTCCTTGCTGGTGTGGTGTTGAGGACCTCGTCAATCCGCCCGATCTCCGGAGACCAGGCTCCGGGCTGCCGCCCAGCCGCCAAGAGGAGAGACGCACTCTCAATGTACGCCTCTGTCTCGACTTGGTCGTGGCTCCTCCTATGGTCGCAGTGTTCGAAACGTGGCCCATCTGTTCTGGCCCGGCTGCGGTCGGGTCCCGTTTAGATGTGGGGTCTCGCTTCGATGCCCTCCACCGGTGCCAATCGAGGCGCGGACCTGCTGACCATCTGTTCTAGCCCGCCCTCCCCGCGAGCTTCAGCGTCCGCAGGGCGTTCAGGGTGAGCCACTTGCTGGGCTTGCCTTGCGTCTCGATGTCCACCTGGAACTTACCGTTGAAGCTGTCTTCCATCAGCCAGCGGCCGTCGGGCGTGCGTTTGGATTCGATCAGGGCCAGGGCCTCGTCCATGCGATGGTCGCGAAAGCCGAGGCGCAACAGCACGAGCACAATCTCCAAGACATCCGTTTGGTACATGCGGGGAAAGCCGAAGCGGTTCCAGCCTGGCTTGGCCGCCCTCGCCAGGTTGTGGCTGCGCCTATACACGTGGTGCCGGAGGAGGAATTCGCCGCCCACCGCGATGGTGCGCCGAACCACCGGGGATCGTTGCTCCGCCGGGATCTCGGCCAACGCCTTCAGCCCCTTGACCACGCCCATGAAGCAGGAGTGGCGGCCGTAGCAGATCTCCCACCGGCGGTAGGGCCAGTCGCCGGGGGGCTCGGTCTCGCCGTCGTCAAAACGCAGGTATTTCGTCAGCCACGCGATGCCTCGATCAACGCGCGCATCGCCATGATAGCCAAACCGCAGCAGGCTCCACACCAAGTTGCCGGTCAGGCAGGGAATCACGTCACTCGGGATGCCGCCGCCCGTCCGCTTGGCTCGCTTCTGCGAAAAACCGCCGCTCGACGGCTCCTGGCTGTTGGCCAAGATGAACTCGCAGGCCCGCCGCACCCGCGCCTCGGAGCCGTCGGCGCCGAGCTCCGCCAAGACGATGAGCTGCCAGACCGTGCCTCGGTACTTCGCCGTGTAGAAGCGGTCCGCGCCAGCCCAGCACCCCTCGGGCTCTTGTCGTCCCAGGATCTCCGGGACCACGCCGGTGCGCATGATGGCGGAACGCGCCTGTCGCACCTCCGGACTGCGCTCCGCGCGTTCCAGCAACTCGGTGAGGGTGAGCAAACGCACCGAGGGGTTCTCGGGCTGCAGCAGCCAACCCAGAACGGCAGAATCCCGAGTCGTCGATGCTGTTCGCGGGAAGGTCGCAACCACGGCCGGATATTAGCGGAGCCGGGACGGCACAGGCGATGGGCCTCGATGCACGTCTCAGGCCCCCCCCGCGACGAGTCGATGGCGCCGGAAATGTCTCCCGGGAGTGCTGCGCCATTCTGATCAGAGCTGCAACGTCTCTTTGCTGCTCAAGGCCGCGCGGCGGGCGTCGATAGGGAGAGGGTCCGCCCCGACCAGAAGGACGCCTCGAGTCCTCGTCGTGGGTTCATGGACGTTCTTCGAACGACAGGAGTGAAACATGGCTGGAGCGCTCAAGACGGGGACGAAGGTATTGGCATTGTCAGCGCTGGGTGTCGTCGTGGCGTCGACCGTCGGCTTGGTGGGATACGTGGGCCTCGAACGCGTCGGTTCGAGCCTGCGACTGGTCAGCGAGGTTCGCCTCGTCAACAGTGATGACGTCAACCAGATGAACCTCGCGGCGACCAACTCCGCCCGAGCGTCCTGGGCGTTGGTCATCGATCGACTGACAGACATGGAAATGCGTCAGAAGCTCCTGACCGATCTCGACGACAGTCTGAAGGAGCTCGATAAGCGAGCCGCTGACTACGGGCGCCGCGAGAAGAACGCCATCGCAGCCGAGAAGTGGCGAAGGCTCGAGCCGTTGCTCGCCACTTGGCGGCGAGAGTTCGACCCCTTCGTAAGCGCGGCGCGAGAACGCCAGCGGCTGGCCGCCGCGGGAACGCCAGCGGCCCGTCTGTCCGAGATGGATGCTCGCATTTACGATCAACGTCTTCGCGCCAGCACTGCATTTGGCCCCGTCAGCGACCTCCTTTCGGAGATCGCAGAGGACACCATCGAGGCAGCGAAAGCAGATCGCACCACCGCTCTGGCCAGTGCCTCGCGAATCACCGCGACCATGGTGGTCGTGATCGTCGTGGCCTCGCTGCTGCTTGGAGGCATCGGGCTGGCGGTTGCCCGAGGTGTTCGACGGGCGCTCAACCTCATGATCGAAGAAGCTCGGCGCCTCACCAATGCCGCCTCGGCGGGTCAGCTCTCGACCCGCGCCGAGGTGCAGGCTGTCGAGCCCGAGTTCCGCCCCCTCCTCGAAGGCATGAACAACACGATGGAGGCGCTGACGACTCCGCTACGCTTCTCGGCCAAGTACGTCGAGCGCATCGCTCGCGGGGATCTTCCGCCGCGAATCACGGACAACTACGAAGGCGAGTTCAACGACATCAAGAATAGCCTGAACTCTCTCATCGACGCCCTTGAGCAGGTCACCAACGTTGCCAAGGCCGTCGCCGCAGGGAACGCGAGCGTGACGGTCCGTGAGCGAAGCGAACACGACGAGCTGATGCGCGCTATCGCCGGCATGATCGCGGCCACGAAGCGCGTGTCCGAGATCGCCATAGAACTGTCCAACGGCAACCTGAAGGTCGATGTGCGCGAGCGTTCTGAGCAAGACGAGCTGATGCTCGCCTTGCGCCGAATGGTCCAGAAGCTGCTCGAAGTCATGCAGGACGTGAAGACGGCCTCCAACAACGTCGCCACCGGTGCCCAGGAGCTCAGCGCCTCATCGGAGACTCTGTCACAGGGCTCGGCTGAACAGGCCTCTTCCATCGAGGAAGTCTCTTCGTCCATGGAGGAGATGAGTGCCAACATCAAGCAGAACGCGGACAACTCGGTCCAGACCGAGAAGATCGCCCTCAAGGCGGCGGGCGACGCCAAGGAGGGTGGCGAAGCCGTAGCCAAGACCGTCGAGGCCATGAGGTCCATCGCGAGCAAGATCTCCATCGTCGAGGAGATCGCCCGGCAGACCAACCTCCTGGCGCTGAACGCGGCCATAGAGGCGGCGCGGGCCGGTGAGCACGGCAAGGGATTTGCCGTCGTCGCGGCCGAGGTACGGAAGCTGGCGGAACGCAGCCAGCGCGCCGCCCGGGAGATCACCGAGCTGTCCGAGACGAGTGTCAGCGTGGCCGAGCAAGCAGGCGGACTGCTTGCCCGCATTCTTCCGGACGTTCAGAAGACCGCGGGCCTGGTCCAGGAGATCACAGGGGCCAGTCGCGAACAGGACGCGGGTGCCACACAGATCACCCAGGCGATCCAGCAGCTCGATGCCGTGATTCAGCAGAACGCCTCCTCATCGGAGGAGATGGCATCCACCTCAGAGGAGCTGGCGGGACAGGCCGAGGCGTTACAGGCCGCCATTTCCTTCTTCCGCATCGACGAAGGTGGGCACGGCGCAACGGCCTTCATGAAGCCGAAGCACGAGACGCCCAAGAAGGCCCCGGCGGCGCCTACGAGCAAGCCCATCAAAGGGATCGCTCATCCTCGCCTGGAGGCGAAGCCACTGCCCGCGCCCAGCGGCGCGGTCATTCGAGTGGGTAACGACGCGGACGATGCGAACTTCCACCCCTACAGTGAGAAATAGATGACTCTCTCAACTGAGACATCGCAGTTTTTGACCTTCAAGCTGGAGGGTGAGCTGTTCGCCTTGGGGATTGCGAAGGTGCGCGAGGTGCTGGAGTACAGCGTGGCGACCAAGGTCCCCCGCATGCCGGAGTTCGTGCAGGGTGTGATCAACCTGCGTGGCACCGTCGTCCCTGTCGTCGACGTCAAGCTGAGGTTGGGGCTGCCACCCACACAGCGAACCGTCGACACGTGCATCGTCATCACCGAGGTCGACATCGACGGGGAGACGACGGTGCTAGGGGCACTGGCCGATTCGGTTCAGGAGGTGGTTGACCTTGACCCGAGTCAGATTGGCCCGCCGCCCCGCATGGGGAGTCGAGTCGCCGCCGACTGCCTTCAGGGCATGGGCAAACGAGACAACGAGTTCGTGATGCTGCTGGACATCGATCGCGTCCTTGGCTTCGCAGAGCTCCAGATGCCCATGCCGCCCGATCTCGCGCAGCCCGATTCCTCGTCGCCACCCGCGGCCTGACCCGCCGGAGGGCCCCTCGCACTTTGGACCTGCCGAGCGAGGGCAGCGACGACTGGCTCAACTGATGGGGCCTTCAGCCGATGGTGCCGGGGCAGACCGTCGCGCGTGTCGAGACTCAGGTGGCGACGCCCGTCGCACCGACCGCAGCCAGGCGAGGTGCTGAAGTCAGGTGCGCCGCCGTCATCCCTGTGCACGCGCGGCAACGGCCCCGCGCGGCGGCTACTTGGGCCGCCGGGGCTTTGGCCTGGCCTTGGGCTTGGTCGCGCGCACCGGGACAGATTCGAGCTCGCCGCGCACCGCCCTCGACTTCCAATCCAACTCACGCGTGAACACGACCTTGCCTTCCAGAACGCAGCCCTGCACGCCGGGATGACAGGGCTGGTTGCGCCGCGCGCACTGCTCGAGCACATCGAACCGGCAAGCCCAAGACACCCGCCGATGTTAGCCCGGGGCGTGCCGGGCGACCAGACGTCACTGACGACTTGACCTCTCCGCGCGCGCCGCGCACAGTGGATTCGTGCTTCAGACGATGTCCCTGACCGCTCGCCGTCGCCGTGCGCGTACCAGCGCCGGCGGCCAGGTCAGCATCGTCCCCTAATCGACGAACCGAACCAGCAGCCGCCGCGCGGGTGGCTGCGTTCGTCGAGCGAGCGTGCGCGGTCTCCGCAAGGCAAAGGAGACAACGCCCGTGAATCAGGTACTGATGCTTCAGGATCAACGCCCGGCCGTGCCCATGGTGCGCGGTGCGGGTTCGTGGCTGTGGGACGAAGATGGCACGCGCTATCTGGATTTCGTGCAGGGCTGGGCGGTGAACGGCCTGGGCCACAGTCCGGCCGTCATCCGGCGGGCGTTGGGGCAGCAGGCCCGCGCGCTCATCAACCCCAGCCCGGGTTTCCTCAATCGGCCCCAACTGGAACTCGCGCTCGCCCTGGCCCAAGCCAGTGGCCTGGACCAGGTCTTCTTCTGCTCGACGGGCGCCGAGGCCAACGAGGGCGCGGTGAAGCTGGCGCGCAAGTGGGGACGGCTGCACCGGCACGGGGCGCACAAGGTGATCACCACGGCGGGCAGCTTTCACGGCCGCACCTTGGCCATGACGGCCGCGTCGGGAAAGGCCGGCTGGGAGAACATGTTCGCGCCCATGTTGCCCGGGTTCGTGAAGGTGCCCTACGGCGACGCGGCGGCGGTGGCGCGGGCCATCGACGCTGAAACCGCCGCGGTCTTCGTGGAACCCATCCAGGGGGAAGCAGGCGTCGTGATGCCGCCCGCGGGTTACCTGCGGGCCCTGCGTGACCTCACCGCCGAGCGCGGCATCCTGCTCATGCTCGACGAGGTGCAAACCGGGATGGGACGAACCGGGACGATCTTCGCCTGGGAGCACGAGGGAGCGCGCCCCGACGTACTGACCCTGGCCAAGGGCCTGGGTGGAGGCGTTCCCCTGGCGGCGTTGCTGGCCAGTGAGACCGCCAGTTGCTTTGCCCCCGGCGAGCAAGGCGGCACCTACTGCGGCACCCCGCTCATGACCGCCGTGGGGCTGGCCGTACTGCGCGCGATCACGGCGCCCGGCTTCTTGGCCCGGGTCAATCGACGCGCCACCGAGCTGCACCAACACCTGGAGGATCTGGCCGACCAGCTCGGCTGTCCCGAGGTGCGTGGCCGCGGCCTTCTGCAGGCCCTGGTCTTGCCCCAGCCAGTGGCGCCCGCGGTGGTGAGCGCGTGTCGGGCGCGCGGTCTGCTCGTCAACGCGCCCTCGTCCAGTGTGTTGCGTTTCATGCCGGCGCTGACTGTGCTTCGGGGTGAAATCACCCGCATGGCGGAGATCCTCGGCGCGGTCCTGCGCGAGACGTTGTAGGTCGAGGCGGGCCAGCCACCGCTTCGGCTGGCCCGCATTCGCGCCAGCGGGGGACCAAGGCGACAGCTTGCAAAAATGGCGGACCGATGGGGATCACGAGCCAGCGACGACTACTCAACTGACGGAGCCTTCAAGCTCGTCGCCACCGCGTCCTACGACAACACCGCGCGCCTCTGGGACGCCAGCACGAGCGCCTTGCTCGCCATACTCTTCGGCTCCGGCGCGGACTGGTTCTCGCTCGATCCGGCTGGCCGCTGGCGCGCGGGCGGGGATGGCAGCCGCATCCTGACCTACGTCGATCCCGAGGATCAGAATCCCCTGCGCACCATCTGGCTCGCCGACGACCTCCCCCACCTGCGCCAACCTTGATCCGCCCCACGCCCTGCCACCGCGCCAATGGCGAAGGGGCAACGAGATCGCCTGGCGCGGCCGTCCTGCTCGCCCTGAAGTGCGGCGTGCAGGTCGATTCCCTGTAAGGTTGTGGCGCCTCGCGGAACAAGCGAGGCGTTGATGGCCGCACCCTTGAAAGATGGAACGGACGACGGGGTCCTCTGGAACCAGGCGAACCTGCTGGAGGCCTTCGAGCGCCTGTACGAATCCTATGAGCCCCTGGTCGAGCGCTGGGTGCGCCGGCTGGGCGGGCCCAGCGTTGACGTGGAGGACCTGGTTCATGACGTATTCGTCGTGGCCGTCCGGCGGCGGCACGAGTTCCGCGGCGAGGCCAAGCTATCCACCTGGCTGTTTCGCATCGCCGAGAACGTGGTTCGCAAGCGGCGGGCGCGTGACCGCCTGGTGGGCTTCTTTTACCGGCGTTACCGGGATGACCGCGCGACTCTGCAGCCCGCCAGCCCCACCCCGCTGGAAGAACTGGAACGCCGTCAGCAGCACGCCCGTCTCTACGCGGCCCTGGATCGTCTCCCGGAGAAGTACCGCACCGTGCTCATCCTCTACGACATCGATGGCCGGTCCGCTGAAGAGGTAGCGGCCCTGTTGGGCTTGCGGGCCAACGCGGTCTGGGTCCGCGTTCACCGTGGTCGCGCCCTGCTGCTCGAGCAATTGGCCAGCCACAGGAGAGAACCATGAAGAAGCGTGGCGATGAGTTGGGCGAAATGGCCCCTCTGCTGCGGGCGGCCCAGCCGCTCGGCGAGCTCAGTGCCGGGGAACGCGCGCGGGTCAAGGCGTGCATCCGCGGCACTTTGCGCCGATCGACGGGCGCGCCACGCATCCTGCGTCTCTCTCGCGTGGTGGCGGCGGCAGCCTTCGTGCTCATGGGCGCCGGCGCGCTCTCGGCCGCTGTCCGCTACGGCATCATCCCCTGGATTCCGACCTCGCGCCGCCCGGCCCCTGCATCCCCGACGGCGAACGCGGAATTCGGCGCGCGTCCGAAGCGGCCGACGACCGTGAAGAACGTACCTGTGCTCGCGCCGGAGGCCGCGATCGTTTCGCCATCGCCAAGCGAATCGTCCCCTCGTCCTCTGACCGCCGTGAAGCCAACCTCTTTGCCTGTGCCGACTCGTGTCCCTGGACGAGCCCTCGCACGCGCGCCGATTGACCGAGCTTGGCCAACCGCCGCGGAGCCGGTCTCGCCGGCGCCGTCCACTCTGACACCGGCGGCCTTCGCGGCATCCGTGCCGCCGTTTCCCTCGCGCGCAGAACCGGCTCCGTCTCCCAAGGTCGCTCCGACGCCTGTCGTGCTCTCGAAGTCGGTGGAGTCGGACGAGCACATGGCCCTCGGGCGGGCTCTGCGTCGGCTGCGTCATGATCACGATGCGGAGGGCGCCCTGACCATCCTGGGCGACCTGGCTCGTTCGCACCCCGGTGGCAGCCTGGCCCTCGAACGCGGCAATCTGGAGGTCGAGGCGCTGCTCACTCTCGGGCGCGATGAGCAGGCGCTGGCCCGCCTGGATGGCATGGCCCTCGATGAGCTCCCGCGCGGGGCCGAGCGCCGCGTGGTTCGGGGTGAGCTGCGAGCCCGTGCCCGACGCTGGGCCGAGGCTCGCGACGACTTCGAGCACGCCCTGTCTCAGGCCTCCGGCCAACCGGCGTGGCGAGAGCGGGCCCTGTGGGGACGGGCGGTGACCGGCTTGCGCTTGAAGGATCAGGCGAGCGCGCACGAAGACCTGCGTCGCTACCTGGAGCTCTATCCCGCTGGGGACCACGCGACGGAGGCGAGGCGGCTGCTGTCCACGCCATGAAACGGCTGATCCTTTTGTGGGCCACGATCGGGATGGCGTTGCCCGCGCGGGCAGCGCCCTCGGTCGTGAGTGATACGGATTGCCCGTCGGCGGCGGCGGTGCAATTCGAGCTGGCGGACCTGGCCCCCGGCCCCACGGCTGAGGTGCGCATCCGCTCGACGGGGCACGGATTGACCGTCGAGTTAGCCAGTGAGGGCGAGCCCCTGCGCAGCCGCGACCTGCACGCCGAGGGAGACTGCGCCGTCCGCGCGCGTGCAGCGGCTCTGGTCGCGGCGTCGTGGCTGGACGCCCTGCCCGCGCAGCCACCCAATGCGCCCGAGCCCTCGCCCACGCCGCGTCCAGCCCCGACATCCCATCGCCTGTGGCTGGGGTTGGGCGCCTTCGGGCTCGTTGATGATGTGGGCGCCAATGCGGGAGCGCTGGGCGATGTGCAGCTTGGCGCTCCGAGCGGTGTGAACCTCGGCCTGACTCTGGCGTTGCCGTTGGCGCGCGACACGCCCGTAGGCCAAGGCACCGCGCACGTGTGGCGGCCCAGCGCCGAGCTCACGCTGCGTTGGCCGCTCGGGCAAGGCGCGTGGAGTTGGGAGCCAGGATGGGGAGCGGTGGTGGGCTATCTGCGCGTGCAAGGGCGCGGCTACGACCACAACAAGACGGACACGATGGCCTGCTGGGGAGCGCGAGCTCAATTGCGCGCACAACGCACCTGGGACGACCACCGCGTCTGGATCGAGCTGGCTGCACGCTGGTGGCCTTTCAAGCAGGACGTGCGCAACGACGAGAGCAATTCGTCCGCGTCCGTCGCGCGCACCTTGCCCCGATGGGACGGACAGCTCGCCGTCGGCTTCAGCTTCGCCGCGTTTTAGTAAGGTTCAGGCGCGCGGCGGAACGAGAGAGATATGAACAAGACACTGGCTCTTCATCTGGGTGTGATGGTGCTCGTGGCCGCCGGCTGCCAACGAGGATCAGTTCTGGCAGGCGTCACTGACGCCGATGCGGCAGTCGCGCAGGAGGCGGGCGACGCTGATGCGGCTTCGGAACCGGACGGTTCAGCGCAGCCAGAGGCATTCGCGTTGTCGGACTTCCAGTTCGGCGCCTGCAATGCCGCGGCCGCAGAACCAGCGCCACCTCTCTTCACGGGAAGGAATAGTCCCGACTACGCCGGCCTTCAATGCGTGGCCTGGCAGCGCTCCGAGCCTGGACGTCTGCGCCTTGATTTCATCAACGCCGAGGCATCGTGTGGTTTTCCCCGTGGGCAAGGAGGGCTTTGGCGACCCACGCTCGAATTGCGCGGTGACGGCACCCTGGACGTGAAAGTCGAATGGGACTTCGCATCCGCGAACGCCTGCGGCGCTTGCCTCCAGGATTTTTCGTTCGTCGTGACCGGCACCGGCGTTGATGAGGTCCGGTCCACAGGTCTACTGACGCGTTCTTGCACCAGCGACTGCCCGTGGGGGACAGCCGTGGAGACCGTCGCGCTCACCGCCGACGGAGGCGTTACGTGCCGCTACCCGAATCTGTTGCACGTGTCCGGTCTGGAGGAGGGCGCTCTGCACATGCCGCCCAAGCAAGGGGTCTGCCAGGCAGGTCTGACCCCGGTCCTCAATGACCTGGGCAGCACCATCTGCGCGGTGTCGTGTGGGGCCGACCAGGACTGCCCACTTGAGGGGCTCCTATCCTGCACTGATGGTGCATGCGTTCTCTCCGCGGCTCCCTGATCGTTCCTCTACCTCGAGCGTCCTGCGCGACACGGGCTTGCGGTTCAGCCGCGAGCCCACCGCCAAGATCCCGTGGAGCCTCGAGCGTGCTGACCGGATCCCTCCGGCCGACCAGCTCTCTCGACACGATTTGGACGGTGCTCAGGAGCACCGATCCATCGGTCAGAAACGGAGCGCGAGGCGTCCAGCCTCCAGCCGCAGGCCCGACGCGGGCTCCCCGTTCGTTTTCTGCGGAGGCGCTGTCTCGGGCGGCGGGGCCAGAGGCGCCGGCGTGGGCGACGCGGGATCGGCTGCGGGGGCCGGCGGTGCCAATCGCGCAGGTGGGGCTCCTCGGGGCGGCGGTGACCATGTCGGCCGACCGTCGGGCCGGGACCCCCAGTAGCCTCGTGGAGAATCATGCTCGTCGGGAACCCGGTGCTCGTCTTTGAACTCGTGGCACTCTGACACCTTGCTGTACCCGTAGTAGGCGGACAACCCCGAGATCACGACCCAGGCCAAGCCCACTCCGACGACCGCGCCTCGGTTTTGGCTTGTCTTCTCGTCGCTCGAGGCCAGAGCGCTTATCGCGCCCAGCGCGTTCAACCCGCCCCAGATGGTGTCAAGCACCGGGGGCGCGTAGCTCGTCGAGCAATCGTAATAGACCGGCGACTCTCGGTCGGCCGGCGGCGGCCCCTGCGTGAAGATCCACGAGCATCCCGCCTGCGAAAGCGCCAATGAAAGGACAGCCAACCGAGTGAATTGCATGCGCTCGCGATAGCTAACGCAGATCGCCACAGAGTCAAGCAGAGCCGCGATGACAGGGTGGCAGGCGAGCCGCGGCCAGGTGGACCCGCAGATCAAGCCCGAGGCAAAACTAGGTTTCGGGGCTGGCGCCTCCGCCTCGGCGGCCACGGGCGCTGCGCTGCAGGTGAGCCGCGGCCGCAAGCGCCGCAATCAACGCGGCCAGGCTGAGGAGGCTGAGCCCCGAGTATTTCTGCAAATCCAGCGCAATCACCTTGCGTGCCAGGGCGATGATCGCGACGTCGAGCACGACTTCGACGTGCACGACGCTGGTCTGCAGGTAGGACTTGATGGTTCCGAGCAACTCGACCCCGATCAGAATGAGCAGGAAGAAGCCGAAGATCTCGAGGAGCTCTTCCACCTCCAGGAATAGAACTGGATGCGAATAGATGTCCCGCAGCAGAATCCATCCCAGCTCGATGGTGGACAGCGCTACCACCGCCATCATCATCGCGACTAGCGCGACCACGATGATCTGCTCGAACCGTCTGAGTAGAGCGTCGATGGCACCCCCACCGTGCCGCCGTTGCGGGTTCATGGCTGCTTCGTGGCGGGTTGGCTTCCGGTTCTTTCCCCACGAGACCGCAAGGCCTTTTCGATCCCGATCACGGGGATGATCACTGCGGCGACCAGCGCCGAGCGCCCGACGGCCCCTGGTTGCAGCGGAGCGGTCTTGAAAACCGCCTGCATGAACGGCAGATAGGTGAAGCCTGCCTGCAACAGTAACAGCGTCCCCACGCCCACATAGATCGTGGGATTCGAGAAGAGGCCCACGCGGAAGATGGGCGCCGTGAGTCGCCGGCAATCGAGCAAGTAGTAGATCTGGAAGAAGACCACCGTGGTCACCGCCATGGTCTGCGCCTCTCGCAGCGCAATCTCGTGTCCGTAGCGCGGCGCTCCCCTCCAGTACTCCCACAAGAACATCGCGACTGCGCCAGCGCACATGAACACGGCAACCAGAATCGTCCGCCCCACGACGAAGCGACCCATGATCGGCGTGCCAGGATGACGAGGCGGCCGCTGCATGGCATCCGGTTCGAGGGCTTCGAACG
>JAEXQJ010000015.1 GCA_023438785.1 Pseudomonadota bacterium | reverse complement strand
TGGCAGCGCGGGCTCGCAGCGACTCGACGGCGGAGCCGGCGCGGGGGGACGCGATGCGGGCCAGACGCACCTCGACGGGGCCACGGGCGGCAGCGGCCACACGGGGCCGTGGCGAATCATGCCGCTCGGCGATTCCATCACCGGCACCACCTGCGTGCCTCAGTTGCTGTCCCAGAAATTGAAGGCCAACGGCCACGACGACTTCGCCTTCGTGGGCACGGTGCTCAACAACCAGGCCTGCGACGGCGCGCCCTTCGTGCAATCGGAAGGGCATGGCGGCTACCTGGTCACCGACGTGGCGACGAGCAAATCCGGTGAGCTGACCGACTGGTGCACCAAGGACCAGGCCGAAGTGGTGCTCATGCATTTCGGGACCAACGACGCCTGGAGCAGCAAGTCCACAGCATCCATTCTCGACGCCTACACGACCGTGCTCACCGCTCTACGCGCCGCCAATCCCCAGGTCATCGTCTTCGTGGCGCAAATCATCCCGCTCAACCCGGCCAACTGCTCGGCCTGCGAGGCCCGCGTGGTGGCTCTGAACGACAAAATCCCTGCCTGGGCCGCCAGCCAGAGCACGGCCGATTCGCCCGTGTACGTGGTGGACGCGCACTCCGCCTTCCAGGACTCGGCGTACGTGGCCAATTCCGCCTACACGCAAGACGGCTGCCACCCCAACGCGGCCGGCTCACAGCTCATCGCCGACAAGTGGTACACCGCCCTGTTGGACAGGGGAGTCTTTCAGAGCGCCGGGATCGAATAGGGCGGCCAGCGATCCTTCCACGGCCGCGCCTGCTCCAGCTCGTAGGCCAGGGCGAGCAGGAGCGCGTCGGCACCCGGGGCCGCGGCGAAGTGAGCGCCGATGGGCAGACCGCCCGCGGGGAAGCTAAGCGGCACGGACATGGCCGGGCAGCCCATCACGTTGTGGATAGGTGTGTAGCCGACGCAATCGCCGCTGCGGCGGAGGAGCTCGTCGCGCTCCAGCGTGGGCGACAGATGACCGATGGGCCAGGCCTCGCGGGCCACGGTGGGCGTCAACACGACGTCGTAGTCGCGCGTGGCCGCCTGGTAGGCGCGAACGCCCTGGCAGAAGGCAGCCCGGGCCTGGGTCAGGGCGTCCGGGCCGCGCGAGCGAAACAGCTCGATGAGCGCCCAGGTGAACGGCTCCAAGTCGTGGCGCTGAACCGGCGTGGACCGGCGGGCGTCCATGCGCTCCACCACATCGGCCACCGCCGCCCCGGCCACCACGAAAAAAGCCTCGCCCAGCGCCCCCTCGTAGTCCGGCGGGGCAACCGGCTCCACCGTGTGGCCCATCTCGGTGAGCAGGGCCATGACGTCCTCGTGGGCCTGGCGCACGACGGGCGTGGGTTCCGTACCGGTCACGGTGCGCGTATAGGCGGCGATGCGCAGGCGCTTGGAGATGGGCTCGCGCACCATGCGGGCCGCCATGCCCGTGCCCGTCAACGAGAGGAAGAGCGCGCTGTCGCGAACCGAGCGGCTGAGGCAGTGATCGCTGGTCATGGCCGCAAAATCCGAGTTGCCGAAGCTGGCCGCCACGGTGCTGCCGCGGCTGGGTTTGAAGCCGAACAGACCGCACAAGGAGGCGGGGATGCGGATGGAGCCGCCGCCGTCGTTGGCATGGGCCAGCGGCACCAGGCCCGCCGCCACGGCCGCCGCGCTGCCGCCCGAGGAGCCGCCCGGCGAACGCGACAGATCCCACGGGTTGTAAGTCGCGCCTTCGAGCAGGGTCTCGGTGCTGGCCAGCAGGCCGAACTCGGACATGGCGCTCTTGCCCGCGCACACCAGCCCCGCCTCGGTCAGGCGCGCCCCGAAGGGCGTCTGCTGCGCGGCCACCGTGTCCTTGAAGAGGCGCGCCCCCAAGGACCACCGCAGCCCCGGCCACGGCACCGCATCTTTGACCAGGAAGGGCACACCCGCGAGCGGCCCCTTGGCGCGCGGTGGCTCGGGCTCGTCCCTGACGGTGACCACGGCCCGCAGGAGCGGATTGAGGCGCTCGATGCGCTCCCGGCACGCCTGCCACAGCTCCGCGGCCGACACCTCTCCCCGCGCGCAGAGCTCGGCCTGCGCCATGCCATCCAAACGAGAAAGCTCGCTCCACTGACTCATGAGGAGCGGCTCAGGGAGCGGTCGGAATGGGGCCCATGCTCCGGGCTATCAGCAAAAGGAGGGCCAAGACGAGCAACAGGAACGCGGAGGACAGAGCCGCCAACTGCAAAGCCCGACGCCACCCCAGGGGCACGCCCTCCGCGGTGGTGGCGCGCGTGCTGAAGAACCAGGTGCCCACCAGGATCTGAGCCGCCAGCCCCAGGCCCAACGCCAGGGGCACGGGCAGCGCGGGCCACGATCGCCCGAGCAGGCGCACCAGCAGGCTAATCCCGGCCACCAAACCGAAGTAGGCGTAGCCGTGCTGCCAACTCACGCGCGCCCGCCCCAGCAGCCACCCCGCCAGCCGAACACACGCGGCGTACGAGGTGGCCACGATCAGGACGGGGATCACGAGACTGAGGAAATCCACGGCCCTCTCTTATAGCCAAGCCGGACCGCTTTGGGGGCCACACCCTTCACACCAGCGACGGAGCCTTTTGCGCATGGACGGACCGAGCGTGGCAGAGCGCGGCCGGCCGGATGCGAGGCGAAGGGAGGGCGAATACTCGGCGTATTCAACCGACGAGCAACGAAGCGACGGCCCCGCCCGCCGCGCGACGCCGGAGGCCATGCGTAACAGGCTTTTCGGCAAAGAGCACCTGACGCGCCTCGTTTGTGCGAAGGTCGACATCTCCGGAGCGCTCGCACCCGCTCGCACCAACATGGCACCTCACGCCCGACTGTTTTTCGTCGATTTCCTGCGCGCCCTAGCCGCGCAGGGCATTGTGCTGCATCACCTGGCCTTCTATGGCCCGCTCTCCGATCACGCACGCACCCTCGCCCCCACGACCATCGACTGGCTGTACGAGCACGCGCGCATGGCCGTGCAGATCTTCTTCGTCACGGCCGGATACTTTGCCGCCAGGTCGCTGAGCCGCCGCGCGCCCGGTGGCCTGCGCGCCGCGGGCCGGCTCATGGTGGACCGCTACCGCCGCATCGGCCTCCCCTACTGGGCCGCCCTGGCCGTGTGCCTGGTGGCCAATGAGTTGGCGCGTGGCTTCGCCGATCTGCCCTCCATCTCCGCCTCGCCCACCCTGCCCCAAATCGTGGCCCACGCCCTGTTGCTGCACGATGTGCTCGGCTACCCGGCGCTCACGGCGGGCATCTGGTTCCTCGCCGTGGATATGCAGCTCTACTTTCTGACCACGCTCCTGTGCGCACTGGCGGCGCGCCTGTGGACCCGACGCGGCCCTTGGGTGGCGCAGGGGGTGCTGGCAGGGCTTGGCTTGGTGTCGGCCTTCTGGTGGAACCGGATCCAGGGTCTGGACCGCTACGCCCTCTATTTTCTGGGCAGCTATGCCTTGGGGCTGGTGGTGGCCTGGGCCGAGCAGCGCCGGCTGCCCCGCGCCTTCTTGTGGGCCTATCTGGCCGCACTGGTGGGCGCCCAATTCGTGGAGTTCCGCCCGCGCCTGGGCGTGGCCACGCTGACCGCGTTGTTGCTGGCCGTGGCGGGCCAGCGCGGCTGGCTGACCTCATGGCCCAAGTCCAAGCTCATCCAGCGCCTGGGCGAGACCTCGTACAGCCTCTTCCTCGTCCACTTTCCCGTGAGTCTGCTGATCACCGCCTATTGGTCGAGCCGCTTGCCGCCCGATCCCTGGCTCTCCCTGGCGGGCATGGCCGTGTGCTATCTGGCCAGTCTGGCCGTGGCCTTCCCGTTCCACGCCCTGGAGACAAGACTGGTCAACCTGGGCAGCGCCCGCCCGGCACCGGCGACGGCGCGAACTCGTGCGGGCACCGGCCATGATCCAAGGATGACGATTGGCATGGGCTTGAATCGTCCTGCATCCCTTGCGGGTCGGGGTGAGGTTGAGCTGTCCCTGAACCCAAGGATGGAGTCGCGCCGATCCGCGGGCGCCTGATTCGCGACCCTCAGCGACCGCCGCGCAGGCGCCACATCACTTGGGCGCCCGAGACCACCATCAGAGGCGAAGCGATGAGCAGGGCGTGCAGGGCAGCCAGCCACGGCACATTGCACAGGGCGTACACCAAAAAGGCCAGGATGTAGAAGTCGCGGCGGCCCAGGGTGTACACGTAAACCAGCGGATCGCGCTTGCCCTTGGCGACGCGCGTTTTCATGTCCGAGCTGCCCGTGAGGTGCCAGCGCACCTTGATGATTTCGCCGCCACCGCCCTGCCGGCGCAGCTCGCTGTAGGCGATGACGTCGTAGGCCACGTGCATGGCTGAGGCCACGAGCCCCGTGGCCAGGCCCAGCGTGCTGCCCGATAGCCGGTACAGGCCGATGCCGAGAGCGGCGAAGAGCGCCACGTTCAAGGAGTCGTCTACGATGGTGTCCAGCCACTCGCCGATGGCGCTTTGTTGAAAACGCACGCGGGCCAGCTCGCCGTCGCAGCCATCGAGGACGGACTGCAGGTGGGCCAGGAAGAAACCCCACACCATGAGGGCGCCGCTGCCGCTGGCCACCAGGAGCGCGCCGGCCAGGCCCACGCAGGCCGCGCCCAGGGTGACCTGATTGGGCGTGACGGGCAGACGGCACAGCAGGTGGCGCGTGATGAAGAAAGACACGGGCTTGTTCAGGTAGCGCGCCACGAAGCCCAGATCGCCGCGCATCAGCTCGGCGAAGACGGCGGCCTCGGCCTTTTTGCGCGACGTCTCGTCGGTGACGCGCACCCGGTTGTCCAGCGACGCGCCCGCCGGGCAGATCTCGTCCGCGCCGAGCTCGACGGCGTTGGGCATCTCCCGGCGCAGAGCGGTCAGGTCCTCGGGCTTGGGGACCTTGCGGACCTGCACCGTGGCCGGCAGATAGGTCGGCACGCGACAACTGCCGTCAGAGGCCAACACCACGGGCATCTGCATGCGGCCCAACTGCTTGAGCGCGCGTTCGAGGACGGAAAGGCCGGCCACGCGCATGGCCGAGCCGACCACTTCGGCCACCGTGGCGCGCAGGAGCACGGGGCGCCGCACGGGAGGGCAAAGCGGCTGGGGCGCCGTCGGATTGAGGGATGGGTCAGCGCTGCTCACGTCGGGAACACTCGTTTGGAGCGCGGAGTATGGCACGCAGGGGCGCGTGCAACATGGCTTCCGCACGCAGCGCTCAAGGTCGCGCGGTATGCCCCTCTCGATTACGGATCCATTATCGCCCAGGACGCGCCCCCGAAGGGAGCTTGTTCTTCTGACCGCCCCAGGGCGCCATTGCGCACGCCATGTCCGAGCTTCTGCCTGCATCCCTCAGGGCGCGTCTCGACGCGCAGCTTCGCCTTGTCGAGTTGGCGCGCCCCCACGCCAAGGCAAGCGTCCCCTATTTCGCCCACATGCGTGTCCAGACGGGCGAGCGCACGCGGGACGTGCTGCTGGGCGCGGAGACCCGCGTGGGAACCCCGCCCGTCGTGGACTGGCGAAGCGCGCCGTTGGCCGAGGCCTTCTTCGCCTGCGGCGAGGGTGAGGACTACGAGATCGACGCCGGCGATCGCGTCCTGACGGGCACGCTGCTGGAACGCAATCTGCTGGACTTCGAGGGAGGCGAGCTGTCCGGCCTGGAGACGCCCGAGGCGCGCCTGCGTCGCGTGGATGGGCAGTGGCGGGTGGTGGACGCGGCGGTGGCTCTCCTCGGCGCACGACCCGAAGCCCTGCGCCGGCGCGCCAGCTCGCCCGCGGACGTGGTGCTCGACGCGGCCCAGACGGCGGTGGTGGACCTACCGGCGGGGCGGCCCGTGCTGTTGCTGGGTGAGGCGGGTTTTGGCAAGACCACCGTGGCCCTGCACCGATTGGCGCGGCTCCTGCGCAACAGCGATCTGCGCGCGGCCGTGCTGGTGCCAACGGAAGGTCTGCGCCGCCTGTCCGTCGCGCTGCTCGAGCGCATGGGCGTTACGGGCGTGGAGGTGCGCTCCTACGAGCGCTGGGCCGGCGAGCAGGCGCGTCGTGCGTTCGCCAAGCTGCCCGAACGCGAAAGCCGAGATGCCAGCCCGGCCGTGGTGCGCGTCAAGCGGGACCCGGCGCTGCGTGAGATCCTGGCCGAACTGGCGCGGCGGCGGCCGGGCAAGGACCGGCCCGGCGGGCGCACGCGGCGACGCGATCTTCTCTACCTGTTCGGTGATCAACGGCTCATGGAGAAGCTGGTGGGCCTGTCGCGCCAGGGGCTGCACGCCGGCATGGTGCCCGAGGTGCTGGAGCACACGCACGTGCAGTTCAGCGCCACGGCCGAGCAGGAGTTCGCCCACGTGGACGCGGATCGCCTGCAGACCCTGGATGGCCGCAGTCTGGACGACGGCACGCCCACCGAGGACGCGGGCACGCTCGACACGGAGGACTACGCCATCCTCTTCGAGTTGGATCGCCTGCGGGCCGAGCGGGCCGGCGAACGTCCCGTGCAGCCACGCGCCTACGACTGCCTGGTGCTCGACGAGGCGCAGGAGTTCGCGCCCCTGGAACTGGCACTCATGGGCCGCGCCTTGGCGCCCGGGGGCACGCTCATCGTGGCCGGGGACGCGGCCCAACAGGTCGACGCGGGGGCGTGTTTCGGCGGCTGGCCAGCCAGCATGGCCGAGTTGGGTTGCCGGGATTTCCACACCGCCGTCCTGGAGGTGAACTACCGCTGTCCGCCCGACGTGACCGAGCTGGCGCGGCGGATCCTCGACGGCGGCGCGGGCTGGCCGGAGGGCCCGTCCAGCCTCTTCGTCCCCTTCACCAACGATTGCCACCAGGCCGATTGGCTGACGCGCGAGATCCGCCAGGTTCAAGTCAGCGATCCGCGCGCTTCCCTGGCGCTCATCTGCCGCACGCCCGAGGCGGCGCGCCGGCTGTACGAGCATCTGCGCCGCGGCTTGGGTCTGCGACTGGCCCTGCAGGGCGACTACAACTTCGTGGGCGGCATCAATGTCACCTGCGTGCAGGAATCCAAGGGCCTGGAGTTCGACTACGTCATCATCCCGGACGCCTCGGCGGCCGTGTATCCGGACACGCCGGTGGCGCGACGGGCGCTTTACGTGGCGGTGACACGCGCTTCACATCAGCTCATCGTCTCGTCGGTGGGACCGCGCACCAGCGTCCTGCCGGCTCGCCGGTGATACAATCGTCCGCGCTGACTCGACGGTGACGGGCGGGCAGGGGCGTCGGCAGAGCACACCATGGCATCTCTTACGGTCATCGTCCCCGTCTACAATGAGGAGCACCTGCTCGCCGCGTCTCTGGAGCGCCTTCGCGCCCTGGAGGGCGATTCCGGGCTGGCCGGCCTGCAGGTCATCGTCGTCGACGATGCTTCCCGCGATCGGACGCCCGAGGTGGTGCGGGACTTCGCGGCGCGCGTGGCCGCGGCTCCGGCGCGCATCGAGTGGCTGTTCCTGCGCCACGAGCGCAACCAGGGCAAGGGGGCGGCCCTGCGCACGGGATTGCAGCACGCCAATCGCGACATCACCGTGGTCCACGACGCGGACCTCGAATACCACCCGCGCGATCTGGTGCGCATGGTGCGCGTCTTCGACGAGGAGCAGGCCGATGCGGTCTTTGGCTCGCGCTTCGCGGGCGGCGAGCGGCGGCGCGCCCTGCTCTATCGCCACGAGATCGGCAACCGCCTGCTCACCCTCCTGACCAACCTGGCCACCAACGTCAACCTCACGGACATGGAGACCTGTTACAAGGCGGTGCGCACCGACCTCATCAAGTCCATCCCGCTCGAATCCAGCGACTTCCGCATTGAGCCTGAGCTGGTCCTCAAGCTGGCCAAGCGCGAGGCCAAGATCTTCGAGGTGCCGATCAGCTACTCGGGGCGCACCTACCAAGAGGGCAAGAAGATCAATTGGCGCGACGGCGTGAAGGCCCTGGGCGCGATTGCCCGCTTCTGGTGGTCGGACAACGTCTTCACCGAGGACGAGCACGGCTCGCAGATCCTGGGCCGCCTGGCGCGCGCGCCGCGCTTCAACGCGTGGATGGCCGATACCATTCGGCCCTATTGCGGGCAACGCGTGCTGGAGCTGGGCAGCGGCACGGGCAACCTCACGCGGCTTTTGGTCCCGCGGCGCCACTACGTGGCCTCAGACGTGAACCCCTTGTTTCTGGCCAGCCTGCGCGGGTTGGCCAAGGATCGGCCCTACCTCGACGTTACCTTGTGCGACCTGACCCAGGCGGCCAGCTTTCCGCACGACGGCCCGGGCTTCGATACGGTCATCTGCCTCAACGTGCTCGAGCACGTGGACGACGACGCGGTCGCGCTTCGCAACATCCATTCCGTGCTGGCGCCCGGGGGACGGGCCATCGTCTTGGTGCCGCACGATCCGGCGGTGCACGGCACGCTGGACGAGTGTCTGGGGCACCGCCGTCGCTACACCACGCAACAGGTGCAAGCCCTGGCCGAGCGAACCGGCTTCAAGCTCGACGAGGTCCTCCTCTTCAACCGCGTCGGCCGGCCGGCCTGGCGGCTAAACGGGCAGCTGCTCAAGCGGCGTGATTTCGGGCTGATTCAGGTCCTGTCGCTGAACGCCCTCACGCCGCTCTTCCGCCGCATCGATCCCTACCTGCCCTTCAAGTCACTGTCGCTCATCGCCATCCTGTCGCGCGCCTGAGCCCTACTC
>JAEXQJ010000336.1 GCA_023438785.1 Pseudomonadota bacterium | reverse complement strand
TCGTTCCCCTTCGTCCACACGGCCGACACGCGCAGCGCCCCGGCGGGCCGCGATGCCCACTACAACTGCAACGACGCCGGTCTGCCCGGCCCCGAGATCGCCTACCTCCTCACCGTCGATGCCAGCGGCATGCTGGAGGCCGCGCTGACCCGCGCCGAGGGCGTGGCCCTTCGCCTCCTGTCGGCCGACGATCCCCGGGCCTGCGAGGCGGCCGGTGCCCCCTCGCTGCGCATCCCGGTCACGCCCGGCCGCTACGTCCTGGTCGTGGACTCGCCGGGCGCGGGTGGGGCCTATGAGCTGAGTGTGAAGCTGCGTTGACGTCACACCCTGACCAGCTCAGGTCCCCGTAGGCGGTGAAGCGTGAGCATGTTGGTCTGAAACGGTTGGTCGCCGAAGACCATGCCGAACGTGACGACGATCTGATCCCACGGGCGAGCCAGCTCGTGCTCCAGCAACTCGCGCTCGGCCTGCTCGACCACGCTTTTCACCCCGCTCACCCATTCACCATGCAGCGGCCGCACGCCCCACAGAAGGCCCAGGCGATTGAGCACGTGTTCATGGCGCGAGAATGCCACGATGTTGGCCAACGGCCGCTGGGCCGACAGCAACGAGGCCGAACGCCCGCTCTCCGTGTACACGGCGATGGCCGCCAGATGCAGATCCTCGGCGATCTCCGCCGCCGCGTCGGCGATGGAGCTGGAGAAGGTCCGCTCGGTCACCTCGGGCCGCTCCTTCCACAGCTTGCGGTAGTGCTCGCTCGATTCGATCTCCTCGATGATGCGGGCCAAGGTCTTGACCGCCTCCACGGGGTAGTCGCCCACCGATGTCTCGGCCGAGAGCATGACCGCGTCCGTGCCGTCGAGGACCGCGTTGGCCACGTCGGACACCTCGGCGCGCGTGGGGCGCGGGTTCTTGATCATCGAGTCCAGCATCTGGGTGGCCGTGATGGCCGGCTTGGCGCGCAACTTGATGTCACGCAGGATGCGCTTCTGGATGAGCGGTACCTTCTCGTGGCCTGCCTCGACGCCCAGATCGCCACGCGCCACCATCACCGCGTCGCTGGCGTTGAGGATCTCGTCGAGCCGGGTCACCGCCTCCGGCTTCTCGACCTTGGCGATGATGGGCGTATCCCCGGCCAACTGCTTGGCCTCCACCACGTCCTCGGGCGAGCGCACGAAGGACAGGGCGAACCAGTCCACGCCCAATTGACGGCCGAAGGCGATGTCCTGCTTGTCCTTCTCGGTGAGCGCCGGGACCGACAGTTTGGATCCGGGCAGATTCATGCCCTTCTTGTCCTTCAGCACGCCGCCGTCCACCACCCGGCAAACCACGTCGCCGCCTTTGATCTCCTCCACGCACAACTGCAGCAGACCGTCGTCGAGCAGAATGGGATCGCCGGGCTTCACGTCACGCGCCAGCGGCAGGTAGGTGTGGCTCACGCGCTCGCTCGTCCCGAGGACGTCGCTCGTGGTCAGGGTGATGAGCCTGCCCTTGTCCAGCGACACGCCCCCGTTCTGCATTCTGCCCACGCGAATCTTGGGCCCGCACAGATCCGCGAACACGGTGATCGGTCGTCGCACCTGGCGGGCCGCCGCGCGCACCTCCTCGAAGGCCTTGCGGTGGGTCTCGTGGTCACCGTGGGAGAAATTGAGGCGGGCCACATCCATGCCCGCCTCCATCATCTCGACCAACCGGGCAACCCCCGCCGTCGCCGGGCCGAGCGTGCAGACGATCTTCACCTTGCGCATGCTCGGCATGCTGGCAGAGCCCGCCGCCGCGGGCAAGGCAGCAGCGTCCGCGTCTCGGTCAGCGGCACAGGGCGTCTACGCAGCTCCGGCCCGTCCCGCACTCCACATCGCGGCTGCACTCGGGCGCCAGTTCCTGCGGGCGTACGCAGTAGCCGCGCCAACACACGGTGCCCGAACAGTCCGGTCCACACTGCGCATCGGTTTGGCAGAGAGTGCGACATACCGCATCGACACACGAGGCCCCCGCCAAGCACGACGCGCTGGAGGTGCACTGGGGCGTGGGGCGCAAATCAGGCTGGCACAGGCCGCTCACACACCGATCCGCGGCCCGGGGACAGTCCGCGTCGACGGAGCAGGAGCCATGGCAGAACCCGTTGATGCAGGCCGCGCTGCTGGCGCAGTCACGGCCGTACACGCACTGGCCCCCGGTCGTGGGCACGTCCTGGCAGAAGCCGGACTGGCAGCTCTGACCCGTGCCACACACGTTGTCGCTGCTGCATGACCGCTGGCAGCCTCCGTTGACACAGCGGCCGTTGGCGCCGCACTCGTTGTTGAATCGACAGAGCGGAACAGCCGGGATCCCGCAGCCGCCCACATCGCAGTGGGCGTCGCTGGCCGCATCGGTCAACAGCCCCGCGTCGGTCAACAGCCCGGCATCCGTGTCGGTCGGCTCCAGGGCTCCATCCGCGGCCTCCGCGTCGACCGACCGTTCGTCGGGGCTGGTCCCTCCATCGGATCGGTGGATGGCCGTCCCCGCGTCCAAATTGGTCCGCACGCCGGTTTGGGAGCTGGTGCCGAGCGAGGTGCTGGGGGTCCCCCGGCTGGCGGACGGGCAAGGACCAGACGTGCACCGGTCGCAGTCGTCGAATTCACACGCGGAAAGCGGGATTGAAGCCGCAACGAGGACAAGCAGTACGGGTCTCATGGCCGATCTCCTTCCGCCGGTCGCCTCCGCAAAGGCCAGGCCAGCGGGCTCGGACGCGCAAAGTCCGCGAGGTCGCCGAGCGCTGGTCATCACGGGTCGCCGCGGCTGTGCTGGGCATTCACGACACTGTGGTCGTCCGGATACGGCGAGCCCCGCTGACGGAAGGAAACTAGTAGTTTTCCGGATCGCCTGTATGATGCGGCCGGTTTTTCAGTCCTGCACAAGGCTAAGGAGGAATTTCCGATGAAGCGTATGTTCATGGTGCTCGCAATCTCCGCAGTTCTCCCGCTGAGCCTCGCCGTGGCCCAGACCAAGCCCGCCGCTCCGGCCGCCCCCGCTCCGGCCGCCGAGAAACCCGCCGCAGAGAAGGCTGAGAAGCCCGCCGCAGAGAAGGCTGAGAAGCCCGACTGCTCGGCCAAGCAGACGGCCTACGACGAGGCCAAGAAGGCCGAGAAGGATGTTGCCAAGGCCGACCTCTCCAGCTGCGCCGACAAGAAGGGCAAGGAGAAGAAGGAGTGCGAGAAGCCGCTCAAGGACAAGGCCAAGGAAGATGTGAAGGCCGCCAAGGACAAGACGGCCGCCGCCAAGAAGGAGCTCGACTGCTGCAAGAAGCCGGGCAAGAAGGGCTGCGAGTAAGTCGCATTCCAGGCGCACCGCCGGCCTAGGCTGGCGGTGACGCCCGAGAGGCTGAGCCTCTCGACAAGGCCAGCGAGCTGACTTTGTCCAAGGGCTCCGCAAGGCTGAAGCTCAGCGCGCGCCGATAGGGCGGGCGCGCAGCTCACCGTCGTGGGGTGAGCTGGCGTCTATGCGCATGGTCGGAGCGGGCGGCAGGCGAGTCGAAGGTGGCGCTAGGGCCTTCTCCATCGCCGGGCCCAGTCGCTTCCAGAATTGCTTGCCCATGGTTTGGGCCAACTTCTTCTTCGATGTCGCCAGTTCCCACCGCCCCACCACGGAGCCATCCAGCCCCTGCCAGACCAGGAACGTGGCGAGGACGCGCTGACCGCGCACATCCGTGTCGGCCACGATGAAGGCCTTCACCTCCTTGTCGCGGGCCAGCTGCGGGTACTGACCCGTGCCCGACACGGCAGGAATCGAGGTCAGCACGCGAAACCCGTGCCGGGCCACGATGCGCGCCACGATCCGGCGGACCTGCTCCTTCTCGGGCGAGGGCCCCGTGAAGGGCTGAACGGCCACCCGCGGCCGAGCAGCCGCCGCGGCCCAAGGAGCCAGGAGGACGAACGCGAAGACCCAGGCACGCAGCATGACGCTATGCTCGCTCGCGGACCCGGCAAAAGCAACGCTTGGGGAACTCGCCAAGCCGCGTGGCCCGCTCCATGCTACGAGTAGAATGACTGCTTGCCCCCAAGCGGAGGTTCAAGATGAAAGCCCTGCGTTTCTTCTCACTCGGCGTCCTGCTGGCCCTCGGACCTGGTTGTGTGACGACCAGGACCACGTCGACCACCTGGAGCGAGCCACAGCAGAACTGGGCCCGCTACGGTCACGTGACCTGGATCCGTGAATACGTTCAGCAGCAGCAGGGCAACCCCGCGGGCGGCGCGGTTGCGGGCGCCATCATCGGCAGCATCCTGGGTGGCGGTCGCGGGCCAGGAGCCGTCGTCGGTGCCGTGGGCGGCGCGGCGGTGGGCGCTGCGGTCAGCCAGGGCGGCTCGGAACGCCGCTTCTACGACGTGTGCGTTCAGTTTCAAGACGGCTCCTGGCAGATCTTCCGTTACCAGGGGTACCCGCCCTTCCAGCCCGGGGAAAACGTGGTGCAGACGCCACAGGGCCTCTACAGACAGTGAAGCAGCTTCACGGCCACCGCCCGACCGCACACGCGGATTTCGATCAGGAGCCGTCAGGCACGCAGTAGTCCGAGCAGCGCGTCCATTTCGGCCTGCCCCGTGTAGAAATGCGGGGATACGCGCACGCGACCGCGGCGCAGCGACAGGACCACGCCCGCCTTCTCGGCGCGGGCCATGAAAGTCTCCCCGCTCTCACGCGGCGGTGCGAAGGTGAGGATTCCGGCGCGCAGGGCAAGCCCTGGCCGGGGATCGCAACCAAGTGTCGCCAATTCGCGCGCCAGGACCTCCAGCCAGTCCGTGATGTGCGCGGCGATGGGCGCGATGCCCACCTCGAGGAGCAGATCCAGCGCCGCACCCATGCCGAAGATGCCCAGGTGATTGGGCGTGCCCTCTTCCAGCTTGGCCGCGTCGTCGCGGAGATCCAGCCGACGGCTGTCGAAGTCCAAGGGGTGCCGGATGCTCTTCCAACCCACGGCGGGCGGTCGCAGCAGCGGCAGCACGCTCTGTCGCACGTACGCGAAGCCGATCCCGGGCAACCCCAACTGCCACTTGTGGCTGTCCGAGGACAGGAAATCGATGTGGGCCCGTTCCACGTCCAGGGGGAAGGCGCCCAGGCTCTGGATGCCGTCCACGCAGAAGAGCACGCCACGCGCGCGGCACAGCTGTCCCAGCGCCTGCAGATCCGTGCGTGCCCCGGTAGCGAACTGCACAGAGCTGACCGACAGCACGCGCGTGCGCGACGTCAACGCGGCTGCGGCCGCCTCGGGCGTCACACCGCCCAGCCGCGATTCGATGGGCCGCAGGACCACACCTCGACTCTCGAGGTGCATCCAGGGATAGAGATTGGACGGGTATTCCTCACTGAGGCACAACGCGACCTCGTCGCCCGCTTGCCAATTCAACCCTTCCGCGAAGGTGGCGATGCCGTGCGAGGTGTTGCGGACGAAGGCGATCTCCTCGGGCCGCGCACCGATCAGGCGAGCCGCCGTGGCGCGCACCTCGCGCTCGCGCCGGATCCACGCCTCGATATTGAGCACGCCGTTTTCCACCAGGTCGTCAGTCCATCTGCGAACCTCATCCCGCACACGCGTAGACGAAGGCGAGACACCGGCATGATTGAGGTAGTGAAGGTGGCGGCTGGCCGGAAAGAGAGGGCGGTAGAGGTCGACGTTCATCTGGGGATTCTGTACCGAGGAGCGCACGGAGGGCCAGGCGGACTGGGGCGAGAAGCAGGAGCCCCGGCCGACACGCATCGGCTGCTTTGCGGGTTCTCCGGATTCGCGGTGCTCGGCTATTTCTTGCTGAAGGCGCTCGCGCCGAGCACGTTCTCGCGAATCCACTGAATGGTGTCGAAAAACGTCTCGGTGGCTTCGCGCGGCGCGAAGCCCAGTTCGCGGCGCGCCTTGGCGCCGTCGAAGTACCAGAAGTGAGCGGCCTGATCCGCGGCGGCGGGCTCGATGGGCGGCGTTCGTCCCAAGGCGCGGAAGAGCGCGGCTTGCGCCTTGGCAGCGGCCGTGGGCCAGCGCCCGGGGGCCTTGAGGCGCGGGTGGTAGTCCTTGCTCACGCGCTCGATGCGATCGAAGTACTCGGCGAAGCTCATGTTGTGACCGCCGAGCAGATAGCGCTCGCCAGGACGCCCCTTCTCCATGGCCACCGGCATGATGGCCGCCACGTCACGTGCATCCACGAAGTTGAGACCGCCCGAGGGAACGATCTTCACGTCCCCCGACAAGAACGACACCACGTCGCGCGTCGAGCCGATGCGCACGTCGCCCGGCCCGAGCAGCAGACTGGGGTTGACCATCACGAGCTCGATCTTGTCGCCGCACAGAAGCCGCGCCGTGCGCTCCTGATACAGCTTGGACGAGTAGTACGGCCACCGCGTGATCAGCTCGAGGGGCGGGGACGAATCCTCGTCGGGCATGTCGTCGGCGCGCTTGGAGATGGCAATGGTGCCGCTGGTGGAGGCCATGAGGATGCGGCGCACGTCGGTCTTGAGCGCCTCTTCGCACAGGATGCGCGTCCCCTGCACGTGTAGCTGGAACATCTTGTGCGCGTCGGACGGCTTGCGCGAGACCATGCCCGCCAGGTGATAGACGTGGGTCACGCCCTCCAGCGCGCGCGCCACGTTGGCCGGCGTGAGGATAGACCCCGTCTGCACCTCGACGCCCATTTCGGTCAACTCGGGCGACGGCCCAAGAGACAGGACGCGCACGCGCGACGGCTCGACGCGCGTGCAGATCTGCTGGACCAGCGGCGTCCCCAAGAACCCAGGCGCGCCGGTGACCAGAACGCGGCTCATGACGACCTCCCGGGCAACGCGGCCGCCTCGGGTTGGTCGGCCACGGGGCGCAGCATTGGCACCAACGATCCCAGCTTCTCTCCGTTCCACGCTGCACGCACCGTGGACACGTCGATCCGTGTGTTCACCCCGTCGCGCAAGTTCTCCACAATGCGCTGGGTGAGCGCTGAGCACAGGCGCCAGCTCTCCTGCTGTGACAACCCGTTGGTGATGGCGCGCAGAAAATCGATGTCCAGAAACGGCCCGAAGCAAACCTCCAGGTCACGTTTCTTGGGGATGGTGGCCCCGGGTGGCAGGGAGGCGTGGGCCCCGCGAATATAGGCAGGCAGAATGCCCGCCTCGGCACGCAAGGCCAGATACCCCAAGCTCGGCAAGAAATCAGCCATATCCCCGGTGCGCGAGCGCGTGCCCTCCGGGAAGAGCATGAGGCTGCGCCCACGTCGAATGACCGCCTCGGCGATGGCCAACGACTTGCGGATGGAGCCACTGCGCTCCATGGGCACCAGGTTGGTCAGGTTCGAGAAGTAGGCGCGGCGCCACTTGTTGGAGAAGAAGTAATCCGCCGCGGCCAGAGACGCCAAATCCCGCCCCGCCTCGCCCAGCGCCACCTTCACGGCGCCCATGTCGAGGTGGGACGAGTGATTGGCGGCGACGATGAAGTGGGTGTGCTGGGGAATGTGGGCCTGACCACGCACCGTGGTCTGCAAGGCGCCCTGGTACAGCAAGCGCTGCCCCGCCGCCAGACCGCGCTTGGCCAGACGGGCCAGCGGTGCCGGGATGCGGATATCGCCTTCCTCGTGTTGTTCGAAGGCGTCCTTGTGCTTGGGGGGCTTCTTCTCCAGCGCCGGGCTATGTCGCTTGCCCATGGCCAGGTCGTACAGCCCCGCCACATCCGCGGCGCCCGTGAACACCACTCCCTCCGGCACGTGCACGCCCGCCGCCTCCAGCGCAGCGGCGAACTCGGTGAAGGTCAGGCTGTCGAACCCCAGCTCGTCCACGCGGCTGTGCATATGGATCTCGTAGGGCGCCTTGCCGCAGGCACCGGCCACGATTTCCAGGAACCAACCGAACTCCGACTCCGAGCCGTGTGCGCCCTCGTCCTTGTGGTCAGTGGAGGTCTTCTGGTGACGGCGCCGCAACTCCGCCGCGACATCACGCCGCTTGACGCTGCGCTTGGCAGTGCGAGGCAGCTCACCCTCCCAGAATTCGAGGGTCCGCACCCGCTTCCAGAAAGGCAACTCCGCGGCCACGTCGCGGAAGTGGGCCTCGATCTTGGCCTGCACCTCGGCGCGCGACAGCGAAGGCTCGTGCTCCAGGTTGGGCACCACGGCACACGCCACGTGCTCGGCCACACCGTCGGGCAGGCCCACCACGGACAGCTCGCGGATGAACGGCGAGTTCTTGTACAGATCCTCGATCTCGTCGGGGTACACGTTCTTGCCGTTGGTATCGATGATGACGTCCTTCGACCGGCCGACGATGAAGAGATTGCCGTCCTCGTCGAGGCGCCCCAGGTCGCCGGTGTAGAACCAGCCGTCGCGGATGGCCTGCGCCGTGGCCTCGGGATTCTCCCAGTAGCCCGCCATGACGTTGCGGCCGCGCGCGATGACCTCGCCCACGCCCGAGGCATCGGGGTTGTCGATCTTGACCTCCACGCCCGTGAGCGGCTGGCCCACCGAACCGGTGATGGGCTTCTTCTTGGGCGACGTCACGGCGAGCACGGGCGCCGTCTCGGTCAGGCCATAGCCCTCGAACAAGTCGAAACCCATGCCGTAGAAGGTCTTGAGCACCTCGGGCGGCAGCGCGGAGCCGCCGCTGATCATGTAGCGGACGCGGCCGCCGAAGCCGCTGTGCACGGGGAAGAAGAGGAACACGCCCAGATCGATACCCGTGCGTGAGCGCAGCTCGAAGTTGGCCCGGCTGAGTGCCTTGACCGCACCTTCGAGCATCTCGGAGCGATCGGAGAACCGTTGCAGCACCCGACGGCGCAAGGCCTCCCACACGGCGGGCACGCCCACGATGGCCGTGACCTTGCCGGTCTTCAGCACGCTGTTGATGGCGTCGCCGGTCAGTTCATTGAGATAGGTGATGCGCGCTCCGCGGGACAAAGGCACGAGAAGACCCGTGGAGAACTCGAAGGTGTGATGCAACGGCAGCACCGAGAGCAGGCCGTCGTTGGCGCCCAGATCGAAGATGCGCAGCAACTCGGACACCATGAAGGTGAAGTTGCGGTGGGTGAGCATCACGCCCTTGGGATTGCCCGTGGTGCCCGAGGTGAAGATCAGCGACGCCACGTCATCCGGGCTGTGTTTGGTGATGAGCTGCGCTTTACGCGCTTCCTCCACCTCGACGGGCGGAATCTCGAAAACCCTCTCGAAGCCCCACACGCGTGTCGACAGTCCCGCCGCGGCCAGGGCGAGCGGCAGATCAGAGCGTTTGTCCAGCAGGTCGTCGCCGAGGATGAGCCCGGTGGCTCCCGAGGCACGGGCGATGTTCACAACCTCGGCGGTGGTCGAGTCGTGCGCCACCGGAACGGCCGTGCCGCCGGCCTTCATGATGCCGAAGTAGGCCATGCCCCACTCGGGCGCGTTCTTGGCATAAAGGACGATGCGGTCGCCGCTCTTGATGCCCTCGCCCACCAAGAAACAGGCAGCGCGCGTGGCCAGCTCCTGCAGGTTCGCATAGCTGTAGGAGTCGGTACGCTTGCCGCGATCCATTCGCATGGCCACGCGGGTGGAGTGCAGCTTGCACGTGGTATCGAACAGCTCGAGCAGATCGCGATACGCGTACACGGTCTTGGGCTTGGCCGCGTAGGTCTCGTCCAACTCGGGCAGCACCCACTTCTGCAAACCGGGGAAGTGGATGTTCATGAAGTAGTCGTACCAGTCGATGGTCTCGGGCGACCACGGCACCAGCTCCCGCTCCTCGGGCGGCAGACGATCGCGCAGGGCGCGAATGTTGTCGGCACGGAAGATGTACGCGTTGTCGAGGATGAAGGGTCGAAACAGATCGATGTCGCGGCTGGCTTCCGAGGTCACCCGCTTGACCTCGTCGACCTTCTTCTTGACCTGGTCGATGATCTCGCAGAAACGCCCCCCGCCCCAGCGCGGGCGTACCTTGTCGAGGGCGTCCGAGGCCCGTTCGGTGATGCGGCTGATGAGCGGCAGCGACTTTTTGTCGTACTCGTCGTAGCTGACCGGGCGGAACTCCATGCGCGCGGCCAGCTCGTTGAGGAACTTGTTGCCGGTCTCCTTGTCCTGGAAACGCTTGCGCTTGTACAGGCCGGTCAAGGTGGTGACCCGGTCGATGTACGACGGGTTGAGATCACCGGCGGCCAGTTGGTGCACCAGCTCGGGCTGTTCCACGCAGGCCTGGCCGGCCACCATGATCATGCCGGCCGCGATGTAGTCCACGGGAACGATGTCGAGGATCAGCTCCTCGGACACGGGCAGGAGGTTCTGCCCCTTGAGCGCCAGGTACACCAGCGGGGCCGAGGTGGTGAAGCCCTCGTTCCAGCCGCGGAACGGATAGGCGAGGGCGCTCTCCACGATGGCCGGGCGTACGATGGAGCGGGCGATGCTGGTCTCGCGCGCCACCAACTGGTCGCCGATGCTCTTGGTGTACGTGTAGATGTTCGGCCAGCCCCACTCCTTGGCGCGGGCCATGCCTCGCTCGGTCAGCTCGGTGCGGATCCAGTCCTTGCGCTCGCGCGCCACGCCCATCTTGAGGGCGGCCTCGTCGTCGGGATCGCGGTTGGCATCGAGTAGCGAGGCGCGCGCCTTCTTACGCAGGCGAGCCAGGACCTGGGCGTCATCGGCCTGGGCCCGCACCTCGGCCGCGATGCGTGCGCTGTCGGCGATCTCCTGCTCGACGGAAAAACGCGTGCCGCTCAGCTCTTCGCGGCGAGGGAAGTAGCCGTCAAGCTTCTCCGATTCCCACACGTTGCCGCTGCGGTTGCCGGCCACGAAGCAGGTGCTGGTGTGGATCAACGCCGGCCGCTTCATGCGCTTGACGAAGGCCAGCACGT
Organism: Pseudomonadota bacterium; assembly: GCA_023438785.1. GTDB lineage: Bacteria > Myxococcota_A > Polyangia > Fen-1088 > Fen-1088 > Fen-1137. Next base: position 48,276 of record JAEXQJ010000336.1, on the reverse strand, counting down.
TCTTGGTGCCCTGCACGTTGGTGCGCAGGGCCGATTCCAAGGGCGGGTTGAAGGTCACGCGGCCCGAGGAGTTGATGACCACGCTGATGTCGGCGGCCACCTGGGCGGCGAACTCCTCGCCCATGCCCAGGTTCTCCTCCGTGATGTCACCGTCCACCACGCGCACCTTGTCTTGCAGGAAGGCGCGCAGGGCCTCGTCGCTGCCGTACTTCTCGCGCAGGGGGTTGAAGGTCGGCGAGGTCACCACCTGTTGCCAGAAACGATCCTCGCTGGTGGTCCCCGAGGCGTGCCGGACCATCACGTACACGCGGCCGATCTCGGGGAACCGGTGCAGCAGCATGCTGAGCAGCACCTTGCCCACGAAGCCGGTGGCGCCCAGGATGAAGACGTTGCGACCGCGGTAGATCTCGCGCAGCGAGAGTGGGTTCTTGGTGGTCATCGCTTCGCGACCTACTCCACGTCAGCCATGACGATGGGCGGCCACTTCATCAGGGTCATGGACGCCGAAGGTCCCACGAACGAACGCGCCATGGCGATGGCCTCGGTCAGCGACTCAGCCCGGTCCCAGCCCAAGATGGCGGGCACGTGCGCGTTCTTGGCGCCGGCCAGGATGACCTTGCCCACGTGGTTGCGTCCGTTCTCGCCCCAGTACCACATGAAGAACGGGTGCGCGCCGTGGTAGGCGTGCCCGCGTCGGTACATCTCGACGTAGCTGGGGTTTCGCGCGAATTCCTCTTCGTACTTGTGCTGCAGCTTCATCGAGTCGCGCGTCTCGGGCAGCAGACGGTTGAAGAACTCGATGTAGCTGGGGTGGAAGGCGTGGTCGAAGTCGTCGTGGCCAGGGTGACACAGGATGAGCGCGCCACCCTTTCGCAGCACCGGCTTGCCCCGATAGAAATTGTGGAAGTAACCCAGGCCCATGACCTGCAACAGGATGGGATTGAGGATGGAGTTGATGTTGTAGGGCGAGACGTAGGGCACGGGGAAGATGACGATGTCACTCTGCCCCTTGACCTTGACCATGTACTGCTCGAAGCCCTTAGCCACGATGCGCTCGTGCACCGGATCGGCCTTGCCCGCGTAGCACGACGTCATCTGATACGGCGAGGGGATCTGCTCGAAGAGCTTGCGTCGCCCGGTCTCGGGCAGCTTGGACAAAGCCCAACGCATGCCCTCGAACTTCAGGCGATCCACCTCGCTGAAGTCGTCTTCGTTGTGCCCCAGGAAGGCCGTGGGGTTGGCGAACATGCGGTTGTTGATGGACGTCTCGATGTGGAACACCTTGAGGTGCTGTTCGACCAGCCTGCCCTGGCGAACGATCTTGGTGTTCATCTCGGAGCGCGGCGGATCCATGTAGCTATCGCACTTGGCGATGGTGTCGGGGCTGTGGTGGACGCGCACGCTCTCGTAGTCGCACAAACCCACGGCCACCGACTTGTGACCGCCGTCCATGGGCACCAGGTTGATGTTCACATAGATGACCAGGTCGCTCTCCACCGCGCGGCGGTTGAGGTTGAGCGGCTCGCCGTGGTCGGTTTTGCCCAGGTGAACCAGGCCCTCCGGATCCTCGGCGTCGTGGTTGTACAGCCGGTCGGGATGGAAGGCGTTGAAGACCTTCTTGCCCACCATGCGCTTGATCTCCGCATCGGTCATGCGCCGGTGCAGGCAGTTGGCGACGATGATGTGCACGTCGTCCACGCCGTTCGCGTCGAGCATCTCGATGAGGATTTCGAGGATGGTCTGCCGGATGTCCGGCAGGGCCATGGGCGGCAGCGGCAGGCTGATGTCGTCCACGGCGATGGTCACGCGCATGCCCGGCGCGAGCAGGGCATAGAGCGGATCCATGTCGAGCGGATGATTGAGGGCGTAGCGCACGGCCGCGCCCGGGTTGGCCAGCCCCTCCAGCGGAGGCTTGGCGTAGATCACCCGCGTGCCGATGGGCAGGTCTTCAGAGAACAGCTCGGTGCCCGAGAAGATGATCCGCGGCGCGGAGTCCTTGTCGATGTAGACGACCTGGTCGTCTTCTTTGTGTCGGGGCACGGGCCCGCGGATCGGCTTCACATCACGCTTCGTCATTACGGCCTCTTGTCTAACGCAGATCCAGGATCGGCCAGTCGTGTTGCAGCGCCGTATTGCGCAGCCGGAAATCCGGGTTCACGGCGGTCGGGTGCCCCACCACTGAGAGCATGGGCAGATCGCTCATGCTGTCCGAGTAGCTGTAGCACTCGGACAGGTTCAGCCCTTCCTTCTCGGCGTAGGTGCGGATCCAACTGGCCTTCGTGGCGGCGGCCATTACCGGGGGCAGGAGCCGGCCGGTGGCTTTGCCGTCCACGAATTCGAGATGGTTGGTTACGGAATCATCCAGCCCCAGGTGGCGCACCAAGGGGACGGCGGTCAAATCGAGCGCACCCGTGACCAGGACCTGGCGCAGCCCGAGCCGGCGCGACTTGTCGATGAGGGTGTAGGCGCCCGGGAAAATGGCCGGCTTGATCAAGTTGTCGAACAACTCGTCGGCCAGATAGCGCAGGCGATCCTCGGACTCGCCGCGATAGCGACGGAAGAACAGGTCGTTGAACAACCGCCGGTCGAAGAAATCGGCGGCCATAAACGCGGGCACGCTGATCGCTGTCGACACACTGCGGGTCAAACTACGAAAGAGACCCTGCTGGTTGCGCGCGTTGTAGGCGAACGCATGCACCAGATTGGTCCGACACAACGTGCCGTCGAGGTCATAGAACGCGGCTGCTGCCATGTGGGGGGAAGCACGCGTATATCACGATCGCGCGTGGCGGCTCCAATGACACCCGCTCTGAACGCCGCGAGGACACCGGGCTTGTCCGTGCGAGCGGCAATTCACCGGTCATTCTGCGGGCTTGGCTGGTGGTTCGGCGCTCGCCCGCTCATCGGCCACAACGAGATGGCGGGCCGTTGAATAGGCGCCCGAGCTGGGCCAGGAGCAGATCCCTGGGATTAGCGGCGCAAAAGAGCCCCGCAGGCGGTGTCCTCGGGGCGCCAGCAACCGGCTCTCCAGGTCGAGGGCGGGCGAGGCCAAGAAGGCGGAGCTCGCCGGCGCTCGCGTCGCCCCCCATGTGCACGTCCGGCGCACGGCACGAGGCGCATGACCGCGGCCTGCGCCACCGCCCGGACCGCGGGACCGCTGCCCACGCGCGGGACCGCCAGGGTCACTCCCACGCCCCGGGGCGGCCTTCCACAGCGACTTGACCGGAGGAGACGAGGCGAAGCCCTGGCCGCGGGTTCCAGGTCGCACCCCTCAAAACAACGAAGCCTCCCCGCTTGCGACAGGGAGGCCGTTGAGAGTACGTGCGCGAGCGGTCAGCTAGCCATTGGCGCGCTTCTGGCCGGCGGCGCCGCCAGCGGCCTTCTCGCGCTTCTCCTTGAAGTCCTGAATCATGGCGTCGCGGGCCTGCTTGGGCACCTCAGCATACTTCTTGAACTCCATGCTGAACTCGCCCTTGCCCTGGGTCGCGGAGCGCAGGTCCGTGGCATAGCCGAACATGTCGGCCAGCGGAACCTCGGCCATCGCCGAGACGAAGCCCTCGTTCTTCTCGGTCGATATGATGACGCCACGGCGCTGATTGAGCTGGCCGATGACCGCGCCCTGGAACTCCTCGGGGAACTGCACCTCGACGAGCATGATGGGCTCAAGGATGGTGGGCTTGGCCTTGCTGTAGGCCTCGCGGAAGCCCATGAGGGCCGCCGTGCGGAACGCCATTTCCGACGAATCCACCGGGTGGGATTGACCGTCGTTGATGAGGCACTTCACGCCGACGATGGGGAACCCGATGAGCGGTCCCTTCTTCATGGCCTCCTGGAAGCCCTTGTCGCAGGCCGGGATGAACTCGCGCGGGATGGCGCCGCCGACGATCTCGTCGGCGAACTCGTAACCCGTGGCGTGATACGCGGGCAACGGCTCGATGAAGCCGCACACGCGACCGTACTGACCCGAACCACCGGTCTGCTTCTTGTGGGTGTACGCGAACTCGCCACGCTGGGTGATGGTCTCGCGGTACTTGACCTGCGGTCGGCCGGGGATGACCACACAGTTGAACTCGCGCTTCATGCGCTCGATGTAGATGTCGAGGTGAAGCTCACCCATGCCGCTGATGATGGTCTGGGCCGATTCCTCGTCGCGCGACACGCGGAAGGTAGGGTCTTCCTTGGTGAAGCGGTTGAGCGCCTTGGAAAAGTTGGTGGCCATGCCCTTGTCCTGCGGCTCGACGGCGAGCGACACGACGGCCTCGGGCACGTGCATGGAGGTCATGGTGTAGTTGAGCTTGCCGTCGGTGAAGGTGTCTCCCGACGCGCACTCGACGCCGAACAGAGCGACGATGTCGCCGGCCTGCGCGGTGGTGATGTCCTCCATCTCGTTGGCGTGCATGCGCACGAGGCGCGGGATCTTCACCTTCTTCTGCCCTGCCGAGCAGTTCACGATGAAGTCGCCCTTGGAGATCTTGCCCTGGTAAATGCGCATGTAGGTCAGCTGACCGTAGCGCCCGTCCTCGAGCTTGAACGCCAGGCCTACGAAGGGCTTGGCGGGATCGGACGGCAGGATGACCTCGGCCTCGCTATTGGCCTGGTCGAGGGCCTTGTTCTCCACCTCGGAGGGGTTGGGCAGGTAGGCGTTGACCGCATCGAGCAGGAGCTGCACGCCCTTGTTCTTGTAAGCCGAGCCCATCATCACGGGCGTGGCCTTGAAGGCCACGGTGGCACGGCGGATGGCCGGCACCAAGTCGGCCGGGGTGCACTCCTCTTCGGCCAGGAACTTCTCGGCGATGGCATCGTCCACGTCGGCCAGCGACTCGATCATGCGCTGGCGGGCGGCCTTGGCCTCCTCGACGAGATCGGCCGGAATCTCGGTGCGGCGCACGTTCTCGCCGTTGTCACCATCGAAGTAGACCGCCTGCATGTTGATGAGGTCGACCACGCCTTCGAAGCGGTCCTCGGCGCCGATCTGAATCTGCAGCGGAATCGTGTTCAGGTGCAGCTTTTCCCTTAGCTGCTCGGTCACGCGCGCAGCGTTGGCACCCGAACGGTCGAGCTTGTTGATGAAGGCGATGCGCGGCACGCGGTAACGCCGCATCTGGCGATCGACGGTGTACGACTGCGACTGCACGCCGGCCACCCCGCACAGGACGAGCACGGCGCCGTCGAGCACGCGCAATGCACGCTCGACCTCGATGGTGAAGTCCACGTGGCCGGGCGTGTCGATGAGGTTGATCTCGTGGTCATCCCAGTCGGCCGTCGTGGCGGCAGACTGAATGGTGATGCCCTTCTCGCGCTCCAGGTCCATGAAGTCCATGGTCGCGCCGACGCCGGATTTGCCCTTCACCTCCTCGATCTTGTGGATCTTGCCGGTGTAATAGAGCACGCGCTCCGACAGCGTGGTCTTGCCCGAATCGATGTGGGCGGAAATGCCGATGTTGCGGATTTTCTCTATGGACGCCATGAGTGCTGCTGCCTGTTGCTTGACGCTTTGGGGGTCGAAAAGTCGCGGCAGTCTAGTCAACCAGCCCGCAAACGCCAGCATAATCTTGGGGGCGGGCCAGGCGTCAAAACCATGACGGATCTGCAGAAACGCGCCGGCGCGCTACATTACCGCGACCAACTCGACCTCGAAAACCAGGGTGCTGCCCGACGGAATGTTGGGGCCACCGGCCCGTTTTCCATAGGCCAGGGCGGGGGGCACGGTGACCCGACGCAATCCGCCCACGCGCATGCCCACGACGCCTCGTTCGAGGCCGGGAATGACCATACCTTGGCCGATCACGAACTCGGACGGCGTGCCGCGGGCGTGCGAATCGTCCACCTGCACACCGCTCTGCAAGCGCGCCACGTAATGAACGGCCACCTTGCTGCCCTCCCGGGCCTGCACACCCGTGCCCGCGCGCAGGTCTTGCACGGTCAGGGAGGATGGGCGGCGGCACGCCCCGAGGCACACGCCGCACACGACGGCCAGCGCCATTAGGACCACACTTCGGTTGATCGAGAGACGGCTCAGCTTCATCGCCAGGACGGTTGCATTCTGGCATAGAGCACGCCTTAAATGCGCCGTGGCCTCGCCCGACGAGCAGAACCCGAAGCGCCATCAGAGATCCCCGTTCCGAGCCACCGGAGGTGCGACCTTCGTTCGGCCGTTCATCAAATGGGCGGGCGGTAAGACGCAGCTCCTGGGGAGCTTCCAGCCCCTCTACCCGCGCAAGGTCAGCCGCTACATCGAGCCTTTCCTGGGTGGCGGGGCGGTCTATTTCCAGGTCAAGGCGCTGCTCGGCCCCTCGCACGCCGTCCTGTGCGACAACAACGCCGAGCTCATCGAGACCTTCGTGGCCGTGCGGGATCAGGTGGACGAGCTCATCAAGGCCCTGCGCCGGCACAGGGAAAAGCACGGCGAGGAGCACTTCTATGAGGTGCGCTCCCAGCAGCCGACCGCACCCGTGGCGCGCGCGGCGCGGCTCATCTACCTGAACAAGACGTGCTTCAACGGGCTATATCGAGTCAACAGCCGCGGGCTCTTCAACGTCCCCTTCGGCAAGTACAAGGCGCCCAAGATCCTCGACGAGGAGGCCCTGCGCGCGGCCAGCCACTTCCTGCAGGATACCGATCTGCGCGTGGGTGATTTCCGCTGCTTGCCGGAGGTCGCGCGGACGGGCGACTTCGTGTACTTCGACCCGCCCTATCACCCGGTGTCACGCACGGCCAAATTCACCTCGTACACCAGCGACTCGTTTGGCGAGCAGGATCAGCGCGATCTGGCCCGCGTCTATGCCCAGCTCAACGACATGGGCTGCCAGCTCATGCTCTCCAACAGCGACACGCCGCTGGTGCGCGAGCTGTATGCGCCCTTTCACATCCACCCCCTGCGCGCCCGGCGGAGCATCAACTCGCGCAAGGAGGGGCGAGGGCCCGTCAACGAAGTGGTGGTGTGCAACTACGAGCCTGGCACCAACGCCGCGCGGCCACGTGCAGCGCGTGCCGGGCGCCCCACAGCCTCCCGCATCTACACGCGCGGCGGCGACAAGGGCGAGACCGGGTTGGGCGACGGCACGCGGGTGCGCAAGGACAGCCCGCGCATGGATGGCCTCGGCACGATCGACGAGCTGTCCGCCTCATTGGGTCTGGCCCGCGCCGCCCTGGCCGGCACGCCGGCAGACGCGCTGGCAACCGTGCTGCGCCGAATCCAGAGGGAGCTGGGCCAGCTCTGCGCCGAGTTGGCGGCTCCCGACGCGCCCGCGCGCATCGGGGCCGACCACGTCGCGGCGCTGGAACAGGACATGGACACCTGGTCCAAAGACCTACCGGCCCTGCATGGCTTCATTCTGCCAGGCGGCGCACCTGCTGCCGCCCAGCTTCACATGGCGCGCGCCATTTGTCGGCGGGCAGAACGCGCGCTCGTGCACCTGACGGCCGAAGCCGTGGGCGAGCACGTGATCCCGTACCTCAACCGCCTCTCGGATACGCTCTTCGTGGCGGCCCGCCAGGCGAACCACCTGCTCGGGCAGCCCGACGAGTAGCGCTGGCCTTCGCCGCGCCATGGCGCTCGGTCCGCCATCGAGCCGGTATACTTGCCCTTGATGCGACCGCGGCTGGCCTTGGCACTTCTCCTCGCCCTGTGTGGCCTCACCACGTGGCTTTGGCGCACTTCACCCGGACACCGGACCGAGTCGCCCATGGCTCAGGATGAAGAGGCGGCCCTGGCCAGCCAGGCCACGCTGATCGTGGATTTCCGCGATGACGTTCCGGCGGAGGTCCTGGCCCACAACGGCCTCGACGAACAGCCCATCAGCCGCTTCTCGGCCCAGGACCGCCTGTACCGCATTCATTTCGAGAGCCTGGCCCAGGCCGAGACGGCTGCGGCCCGCTTGCGCCACGACCCCATGGTCGAATCGGTGGACTACGACGTTCCCGTGAGTCTCTTGCCCGAGGACCTGGCCGCACCCCCCAAAAACGAGGCGCCCGAATGCGCCCGGGCCGGGGCCGATTCGAAGGGCTTTCCCAACGACCCTTGCTTCACTTATCAGTGGCACCTGGCACAGATCGGTCTGCCGACGGCGTGGGAGCTGGGCCAAGGCAAAGGGGCGACGGTGGCGGTCATCGATACCGGCGTGAGCCGAGTGCCCGACCTGGCCGGGACGGCGTTCGCGGCGGGCTACGACTTTCTGGCCGATCGCGAGCAGGCCGACGACGATCACGGCCACGGCACCCACGTGGCGGGGACCATCGCTCAGGCCACCCACAACCGCGTGGGCGTGGCCGGCGTGGCGTTCGGGGCGCGCATCATGCCGCTCAAGGTACTGAGCGCCAGCGGCTCGGGTTCCATGGCCGCCATCGCGCAAGCCATCCGGTTCGCCGCGGATAACGGGGCCCACGTCATCAACATGAGCCTGGGCGGCCCCTTCCCCATCACCCCGGTTCGCCGGGCGATCGACTACGCGCGCGGCAAGGGCGTGGTGGTGGTGGCCGCCGCGGGCAACGACGGTCGCGGCCGCGTGGGCTACCCCGCGCGCTACCCCGGCGTCATCGCGGTCGCGGCCACGCAATTCGATGAGCGCCCGACCTTCTATTCGAATTGGGGCAAGGAGATCGACATAGCGGCTCCGGGCGGCAACGTGCGCCTGGACCAGAACGGCGACGGCAGGCCCGACGGCGTTTTGCAGAACACCATCGTCCCGGGCGACACGCGCCGTGACAGTTACCTGTGGTTCATGGGGACCTCCATGGCCGCGCCTCATGTGGCGGGCGTGGCGGCGCTGGTGGTGGGCGCCGGCGTGACCCGCCCCGACGCCGTGGAGTCGATCCTGCTCGACACGGCCCGCAAGCCCAAGGGGGCCAGCGCGGCCGGCAGCCGCATCGACGACCACTACGGCGCCGGCCTCGTGAACGCGGAGGCGGCGCTGAACAAGGCGCGCGCGGCGCGCGGCGGCCTCAGCCTCAGCCTGGGCGTGGGAGCAGCGCTGCTCGGGTTGGCCGGTCGGCGGCGCATGCGGCTCGCTCGCGGAGGCCTGGGCTTCGCGGCGGCCGTGGTTCTCGGCGCCTCGGGCCTCTTCTTCCTGCCCCACCTGGGCGCGCCGGCCTGGCTGTCCGATTCTCCCTTGGGCCTGGGCGTCGTGGGCGGCATGGCAGCGCTCTGGGGTCCCGCCGGGCAAGGCAACCCGCTCTTGTGGAGCGCCCTCCTGCCCCTGGTCAGCATCGCCGTCCTGTTTGGCGTGCGCGCGCTCCGCCCCGTCCTGGCTGGTCTGGCCTTCGGAGTGGCCGGCGCGCTGCTCTTCGCGACCTGCGCCTACACGGCGGATCTGCGTTTCATCCCCCTGGATCGGGTGTGGCTAGGCCTGAATGCGGCCTTGGGGCTTCTGCTCGGGACGGCGGTCCTGCGCGAATAGGGCCCCCCATCTCAGCCGCCCCTGCCGCGCGCGAGCTCCGTCACGGCCTCGGCCCGGGCGTGACTCCCACGCGCGGCGGTCACCCGCCCGCCCTGCCGAATTGCAGGCCGACCGTGAGGCCGCAGGGGTACTCGTGGGGGCTGCTCAGCAGAGCTCGACGGGCGCCGGTCGCCAGGCCTAACCGGGCCGGCCGCATCCCTGCGGCACATGCATGCTACGTTTCCGTCGGTCGGGCCGCCGCCTTCTTGCCCCCTTCCCATCTTTCCGAGGAGTCAAAGCGATGTTCGCTGGAATCGCCGTCCTACTCGCCTGCCAGGCGCTCGGGGAGGGAATCGCGGCTGCGCTGCGCCTCCCGGTGCCTGGCCCGGTGCTGGGCATGGCCTTACTCGCGGTGGTGTTGGCAAGCGCGCGGCGCGTGCCGCCTGGGCTGGCCGAGGTCGCCGATGCCCTGCTCAAGGCGATGCCCCTGTTCTTCATTCCCGCGGGCGTGGGCGTCCTGGTGCTGTCGGAGACCTTCCGCACGGCGTGGCTGCCCATCACGGTGGCCTTGCTGGCGAGCACGGTGCTGGCCATCGTGGCAACGGCGTGCGTGATGATGCTGGGCCTGCGCCTGCTCGCGGCGCGCGCCCGCCGCGCGAAGGGCCCACAGTGAACGGCTCCTCCAACGGGTCACTGCACGGGCTGTGGTCCACGCCGCTGCCGGGCGTGCTGCTGACCGTGCTCGCGTACGTGGTCTTCCGGGCACTGCAAGACAAGGTCAAGGGCCACCCGCTGGCCAATCCCGTCGCCTGGTCGATCGTGGTCCTGGTCGCGCTGATACAGCTCAGCGGTCTGCCCTACCCCACCTACTTCGGCAGCGCGTACTTCCTGCACTTCCTGCTCGGCCCCGCGACCGTGGCCTTGGCCATTCCGCTCGCCCGGGAATTGCCGCGCTTGCGCCAGCTTGCCCTGCCCATCATCGGCGGACTGGTGGCAGGCAACCTCACGGCCATCCTGAGCGCGGTCCTGCTCAGCAGAATGCTTGGGGGCGATGCGCAGGTCACCCTCAGCCTGGCCCCCAAATCGGTCACCACGCCCATTGCCATGGGGATCTCCGAAAAGATCGGCGGGCAACCCTCGCTGACCGCCGTCTTCGTCATAGCCACGGGCGTGATCGGTGCCATGCTCGGTCCCGTGGTCCTGACCCGGGTGCACGCCCTCGCCCCCGCTGTCCGCGGCACGGCCATGGGGGTCGGCTGCCACGGCCTCGGCACCGCGCGCATTTATCAGGAATCGAGCGAGGCGGGGGCGTTCTCGGGTCTCGCCATGGGCCTGTCGGGCCTGCTGACCTCGATCTTCCTGCCGCTCCTGGTTCGAATCCTGGGACTACGCTAGCCGCCGATCGTCGAGTCCTCTCAGCCGCCGCTGCCGCGCTTGAGCTCCGTCAGCACGGCCTTGGCGATGGCCTTGAGGGTTTCGAAGACCCCGATGCCGGTGGTGGCGCAGGCTTCGAATTCCGGGACCTTGTGGGGGTTGAGCAGCTCGCGCAGTTCAGCCATGGGCGCGGCATTCGGCAGGTCGCGCTTGTTGTACTGCATGACGAACGGAAGCTTGTCGAGGTTGTAGCCCTGCTCGATCAGGTTCTGGCGCAGGTTCTCCAGCGACTCGATGTTGGCCTCCATGCGCTCCACCTGCGAGTCGGCCACGAAGACCACGCCATCCACGCCCTTGAGGATCAGCTTGCGGCTGGCGTCGTAGAACACCTGGCCCGGCACCGTGTACAGGTGAAAACGCGTCTTGAAGCCGCGGATATCCCCCAGCGAGAGCGGCAAAAAGTCGAAGAACAACGTCCGCTCGGTCTCGGTGGCCAGCGAGATCATCTTCCCCTTCGCCTCGGGGCTGGTCTTCGCGTAGATGAACTGCAGGTTCGTGGTCTTGCCGCCCAGTCCGGGGCCGTAGTACACGAGCTTGCAGTTGATCTCGCGCGAGGAGTAGTTGATGAAGCTCATGCAGCGGGACGGCTAGTCGTTGAAGAGTTTGTCGATGTCCGCGTCCGTGATCTCGTTGAGGATCGACGGAGCGGTGTTGGCAGCGGCCTTCTTGGCCACCTCGGCGAAAATACGCGACATCTCATCGGTGGCCTTCTTGACGCGCAGACGGACCAGGCCCAGCGACGAGCGCTCGTCGAAAAGCACCACCAGGATGGCGCGGCCCGCGACCAGCGTGATGTGCACGTGGGTCTTCTCGCCCTCGTGGAACTGGCTGGTGAAGTCCTTCTCGCGCAGGATCTTGGAAATCCCGCCCGTGGCCGCCACGTTGCCGGCGGTCAGCGACGACAGCGAGGTCACGTCGATCTCGCCCACCTCGCCGGCCTCGGCGATGGGCTGCCCGTCCCGGCCGATGAGCAGCACCGCCTTGGCGTTGGCATCCCGGTGAAGGCGCGCGCACACGGCGGAGATCTGCCGCTGCTCCTCGGGAAACATCACGTCGGGACCGGTCATCTGGCTTATTCCGCTCCTTCGCTGGGGCCACCTGTCGAGGGGCCCGCGCTCTGGCGTTCAAGTTATGAGACTGCTCCTGCTCCGATTCTTGAGATCATCGGCAGGGTCGCGGCGAAGCTTACCAGCAATTCGCGTGGTGTACACAGGGCCGACCGCGAACGACACGTCGGATAGGTGCGAAACGGCGTCAGATTTCGCGGCGCCCGTCGATGGCACGGGACAACGTGAGGCGGTCGGCGTATTCCAGCTCGCCGCCCATGGGTACCCCGGTGGCGATGCGGCTGCACCGCACCCCCAGCGGACGCAGCAACTTGGCCAGGTAGATGGCTGTGGTCTCGCCCTCTACACTGGGGTTGGTCGCGACGATGACCTCGCGCACCTCGCCGCCGCCGCACCGGCGCACCAGTTCGGCGATGCGCAGGTCGTCGGGCCCCACGCCATCCAGGGGCGAGAGCACCCCGTGCAGCACGTGATAGCGGCCCCGGTAGCCGCCGGTTCGCTCGATGGCCACCACGTCCTGGGGTTGGGCCACCACGCACACCAGACCGGCGTCTCGGCGACCGTCGCGGCAGATCTCGCAGGGATCCTCCTCGGTGAAGTCCCAGCATACGCCGCAGGGCCTGATCTTGCCGCGCAGGTCAGCGATGGCCGACGCCAAAGCGGCCGCGTCCTCGGCTGGGGCGCGCAGGATGTGGAACGCCAGGCGGGCGGCGGTCTTCTCGCCCACGCCGGGCAGCTTGGCCAGTTCCGCGACCAGGCGGGCGATGGGTCCGGCGCCGCTCATCCGCCCAATAGGCCAGGGGGCAAGGCCAGCCCGCTGGTGGCCCGTGACAACTCCTCCTGGGCCAGCTCGCGGGCGCGCTCGATGGCCAGGTTCACGGCGCCCACCACTAGGTCCTCCAGCATCTTCTTGTCGCCCGCCATGAGCGCGGGATCGATGGTGAGCGAGAGCAGGTCGCCCTGGCCGTTGGCCACGCAGCGAACCAGGCCGCCCCCCGTCTCCGCGGCCACGCTCTTGCTGGACAAGGAATCCTTGGCCGCGGCGAGTTGCTGCTGGGTCTTCTGCCAGACCTCCATCAAGCCGCGCAGGTTGGGTCCATCGCTCATCGTGTCTTGATCTCCTTGGGTGCGACGCCGAAGATTTCCTGCGCCTTCTTGATCATGGGGTGCTGACGGGCCTCGGCCTCGCGCTGGCGATGGTCCTCCTCGGCGGCCTCGGCCTCGCGCCGCACCTCGGAGCGCACCAGCGAGATCACCTTGCCCGTGGCGGTCTGCAGATTGACTTGCGTGGGAGCGCCGGTGATGTGGGCCAGAACCTTCTCCACCTCGGCCTTGGCCTTGGCCGTCTGATCGAGGGCAAACTTCTGCGAGAAGAGCAGGGTCACGGTCCCCTTGTCCCACTCGCCCACTTCCGCATGATCGAGCGCCGCGGCCAGGGCCGGGCGGTGGCCGAACGATTCGCGCACCCGGCGCCACAGCTCGGCGACGTCGGCCGGCGGGTCCGCTACGGCCGGCGTCGCGGACGTGGCTGTTGCAGACGCGCCCTCGACCCGAATCGCCTTGCGTGACTCCGCTGCCTGGGCTCGTGGGGCCGGCCGCCTCGACTCCACCGCGCGGGCCGGCGCCGGCGCGCCGCTGGCCACCCGAGCCTCCAGCCGATCCAGCCGCTCCAGCAAATCGCCGAGCGGCAAGAGCGGCTCGGCCTGGCACAGATCCACGAGCGCCATCTCCAGCACCAGGCGCGGAGTCTGCGAGCGTGCAGCCTCGTCCACCGCGCGCGCCCAGCGGTCGAACATGGTGGTGAACATCCCCTTGTGCACCTTGGCCACCAGGGCCTTGCTCTCGGCCAGCTCCTCGGGCGAGGCGTCCACCAGGTCGGCGGCGTCGGGCACCAGCGCGATGATCTCCAGATCGTGCAGATAGCCAAGGAAGGCCCGGGAGAACTGCCCCAAGTCCATGCCGCGGTCCACGGCCCCCGCCACCATACGCAACACCGCGGCCACGTCGCGCGCCAGAACGGTCTCGGCCACCTGGAAGAGCAGCCGGCGATCGGCCACGCCCAACACGTCGGCCACGCGCTGGCGGGTCAACGTATCGCTGCCCACGTAGGCCACCACCTGATCGAGCAGGGACAAGCTGTCGCGTACGGAGCCGGCGGCCTCGCGCGCCACGAGGCGAACCGCATCGGGCTCGTAGGCGATCTTCTCGGCGTCCAGGATACGCCCCAGGTGCGCGGTCAGCGCGGCCGTGGTCAGCAGCTTGAAATCGTAGCGCTGACACCGCGACATGATGGTGGCGGGGATCTTGTGCACCTCGGTGGTGGCGAAGATGAACACCACGTGGGCCGGCGGTTCCTCCAGCGTCTTGAGGAGCGCGTTGAAGGCGCTCGTCGAGAGCATGTGGACCTCGTCGATGATGTAGACCTTCTTGCGCGCCTCCGCGGGCATGTAGCGCACGCCGTCGCGCAGGGTGCGCACGTCGTCCACGCCCGTGTTCGATGCGCCGTCGATCTCCAGAACGTCGACGGACTGGCCGCTGGCGATGGATTGGCAGATGGCGCAGGTGCCGCACGGGTTGGCGGTGGGCCCCTTCTCGCAGCACAGGGCCTTGGCCAGGATGCGGGCCGCGCTAGTCTTGCCGATGCCGCGCGCGCCGGTGAAGAGGAAGGCGTGGTGAACGCGCTCCAGGGCAATGGCGTTGGTGAGCGTGCGCGCCACGTGCTCCTGCCCCACCAGATCTTCGAAGCGTTGCGGGCGGTATTTGCGGGCCAGGACTAGGTACGACACGCGGGCATCATGGAAAGCGCGCGCCACGGAGTCAACCAAGCTCGCGCGCCGCCGCCTCCAAAGCCACCAGCACCGCCGCGGGATCGATGCGACGCCGAAAGCGCACCAGCCGCGCGCCCTCGGGCAGCGCACCGTCGGCCAGGCAGCGCTCCTCGTCGATGCAGAGGATGAGCTGGGTCAGGTTCGCCGCGCGCAGCAATGCCAGCTTGCGTTCCAGGTAGGCGGGCGTCCAGAAGCCCACGATCTCCAGCAGGCAACGCCGCTGGGGATCCAACCGATGCTGCAGCAGGAAATCGGGGAAGATGACGTGCTTCCCGGCGCGCACGGCGGCCGGCTCGCGCAACACGTCCCAAACGGGCGCGGCCTTCTTCATGTCGCGAAAGAAGCGCTCCTCCAGCTTGCTGTCGAAGGCGCGCGGTGCCTCCGCAGGGAAGAGCGGATCCCCGCTGCGCAGGTGCAACAGGCCGGGCTGGCCGCGCAGGACGCAATCTGCCTCCAGATCGAAGCGGGCGCACCAGGCCAGGAAGGGCAGCACCTCGCCCAGGGCGCGCGCATAGAGGAGGGTGTGGCGAAAGACGGCGAAGGGGCCCGAAAGGACCAGCACGGGCGGATCCCCGTCCTCGACGGTGCAGATGAGCCCGCGCAGGTGGGCCTGACGAACCAGCGGGCGAACCGCCCCCTGGGCCCGGATGCGCACGCGCCTGGCGCGACCCAACACACTGCGCGCGATGAGCTGATTGGTGAGCAGGGCGATCTCGCCCGGTGCGGGCAGCCGGGCCGGGCCCGTCACCACGCGCTCGCCGGGCAGGTCCGCGAAGAGCGAACGCTCCAGCACGGCCGGCGCCACGCCCAAGGCCGAGGCGGTCGTGGCGACGATGGACGAGCGCGGCTTGCCAGCCTCGGCGGCTGCCGTGAGGAAGAGCGTCTCACGCGCCTCGCGGGGGTGCACATCGGCAGCCAGCCGCGCGTTCCAGTGCCGTACGATCACGTGCAAGGCCGCGCGCGCCTTGAAGGGCGGCGTGGCGCAAGGCCAGGGTTCACGCAGGCGTTGCTGCAGCTCGTGCAGGGGGCGACCGCAGAAGCGATTCACCTCGTCGATGAGCACGCCCAACCACGGGCGGTCGCGCTCGTCGAGAAAGACGGGCCAGATGTGGCCGCGGTCCAGACGCGCGGGGATGAGGGCGTCAGGCAGCAAGGGCCCTCCTGCGCCGCCGCGCCTGCGCCTCCTCACCCGTGGCCCGAACGACCAACTCGTAGACCAGGGCACGCTTGCCGGGCCGCGGCCGCAGCACCCGCCCCACCCGCTGCACGTGCTCGCGACCGCCCTTGCTGCCCGCCACCACGATGCCCACGTCGGCGTCGGGTACGTCCAGGCCCTCGTTGAGGACCTGCGCCGAGACCAGAGCCCGCAGCCGTCCCTGCCGAAACAGCTCCAGCACGCGCTCGCGCTCCTTGCGGACGATGTGACAGGTCAGCGGCATGACGAGGTGTTGCCGGCTGACCGCGTAGGCCGTGGCGTTGTCGGCGGTGAAGACGATCACCCGATTGTCGCGGTGGCGCTCCAGCAGAGTGCCCAGCATGTGGCGCTTGGCGGAAGGAAAGGCGAGCAGCCGACGGCAGCGCTGCCAGGCCGCCAGGGCCCGTCGCCCCTCGTCGGTGCGGCCGGCGGTACGCGCGAGCTCGTCCCATGTGGCGTTGGGCTGCATGGCGCGAAAGCGACGCAAGAAATCGCGAAACACGGCGTTCAGGCGCTCGTACTCGGTGCGCTCGTCCGGGTCCAGATCCAGATGCAAGATCACGCTCTCGAACGGGGCCAGAAATTCGCCCACCAGCTCGTCCACGCGAAGCTCGTAGATGACCGGCCCCAGCAGTTCGCCTAGCCGGGCGGCCGCGCTCCCGCCCGGGGGCGTGGCGCTCAGGCCCAAGCGCCAGGGCGCGATGCTCATGTCCAGGGCCTCGTCGCGCATACCGCATCCGAAGTGGTGGGCCTCGTCGACCACTAGCAGCTCGAATCGATTGCCCAGCTCGGCCATGCGCCGCCAGCCGCTCTCGAAGGTGGCCACCGTGAGCGGCGCCACCCGCTGCTCACCGTCGCCCAATCGCCCGGGGACCACACCGGTCAGCTCTTGGATGGCCCGCGCCCACTGATCGAGCAGGACCCGCGTGGGGACCAGGCACAGGGTTCGCGCCCCGGTGCGCGCCATGGCGGCGATGGCCAGACGGGTCTTGCCCGAGCCGGTGGGCAGCACGGCCAAGCCGCGGCGGCCGGCCAGGTGCCAGGCCTCGAAGGCCGCTTCCTGGTAGGGCCGCAAAGCCACCTCACCCAGAGCGGGCGGCGTGGCCCCGGTCTCGGTCACCTGGTCCGTGAACCGGACACCCCGTCGCCGCAATTCGGCCACCACCCGGTCGTGAAAGCGCGCCGGAAAGCGCAAGGCCCGTACGCGTTCATCCCACAGCGCCCCAGGCAAATCAGCCAGGGCACGAGGATGTGGGGCCTCGCGCAACAGCAACGTCCCGTGATCGAAGAGCAAAAGCATGCGCACACGCACAGCACGGGCCATGCCAGGCGCGCCGTGGTTGTTGTCCGCACAGACGCGGTGCTTATTCTCGACTGCGGAGACGGAAATGAGACTCGACAAGCTCACCATCAAGGCCCAAGAGGCGTTGCAGGCGGCGCGCGACTTGGCGGATCAGCGCGGGCATCAGGAAATGGCGCCCGAGCACCTGCTGCACGCCTTGCTGACCCAGGACGAGGGCGTCGCGAGCGCGGTACTGCGCAAGCTGGGCGCCGATCCGGAGGCCCTGGTGCGCAAGAATGAGGCGGCTTTGGCCGAATTGCCGCAGGTGCGCGGAGCCACGGCGGAGATCTACGTGGGCCGTCGCCTCAAGGACCTGCTCGACCAGGCGGCCAAGCAATCCGAGGAGCTGAAGGACGAATACGTCTCCAGCGAGCACCTCATTCTGGCCCTGCTGGCCAAGGACTTCGGCCCCGCCTCGCGCGTGCTGCGCGACGCGGGCGTGGATCGCGACGCCATGTTGAAGGCCCTGGCCGACGTGCGCGGCAGCCAGCGGGTCACCGATCCCGAGGCCGAGCAGCGCTACCAGTCGCTGGCCAAGTACACGCGCGACCTGACGGAGTTGGCCCGCAAGGGCAAGCTGGACCCGGTCATCGGTCGCGACGAGGAGGTGCGGCGGGCCATGCAGGTCCTGTCTCGGCGGACCAAGAACAACCCGGTGGTCATCGGCGAGCCGGGCGTGGGCAAGACGGCCATCGTCGAGGGCATCGCCCAGCGCATCGCCGCGGGCGATGTGCCCGAGTCTCTGAAGAACAAGCGCATCCTGGCGCTCGACTTGGGCTCACTCATCGCGGGCTCGAAGTACCGCGGTGAGTTCGAGGATCGCCTGAAGGCGGTCCTCAAGGAGATCACCGCCGCTGCCGGCCAGATCATCCTGTTCATCGACGAGTTGCACACCTTGGTCGGCGCGGGCGGGGCCGAGGGCGCGGTGGACGCGGCCAACATGCTCAAACCGGCCCTGGCGCGCGGCGATCTGCGCTGCATCGGCGCCACCACGCTGGACGAGTACCGCAAGCACATCGAGAAGGACAAGGCCCTCGAACGCCGGTTCCAGCCGGTCATGGTGGGCGAGCCGTCCGTACACGACACGGTGGCCATCCTGCGCGGCCTCAAGGAACGCTACGAAATCCATCACGGCATTCGCATCCGCGACAACGCGTTGGTGGCCGCGGCCAAGCTCTCGGACCGCTACATCTCGGGTCGTCAGTTGCCCGACAAGGCCATCGACCTGGTCGACGAGGCGGCCAGCCGCCTGAAGATGCAGCTCGACTCGCTGCCTGAGCCCATCGATCAGATGGAGCGCAGCCTGACCCAGTACTTGATGGAGCAGACGGCACTGTCCAAGGAATCCGACGAGGCCAGCCGCAGACGTCTGGCCGAGGTGGAACAGGACATCGCCGAGTTGCGTGAGCGGATCGATCGCATGAAGCTGCTCTGGCAACGCGAAAAGCAGCTCATCTCCGACATCCAGAAGATCAAGGCCGATATCGACACGGCCAAGACCGACCTACAGCAGGCGCAGCGCAAAGGCGATCTCTCGCGCGCCTCGGAGCTGCGCTTCGGACGCCTGCCCGAGTTGGAGAAGAAGCTCACCGCGAAGAACGACGATCTGACGGCAGCGCAGAGAGACGGCTCCTTCCTGCGCGAGGAGGTCACGGAAGAGGACATCGCCCAGGTGGTGTCCAAGTGGACCGGCATCCCCGTCGAGAAGATGCTGGAGGGTGAGCAGGCCAAGCTCAACCAGATGGAAGAACGCCTGCACCAACGCGTAGTGGGCCAGGGCAAGGCGGTGGAGGCCATCGCCAATGCGGTCCGCCGGGCTCGCGCGGGGTTGCAGGATCCCAACCGGCCCATCGGCTCGTTCATCTTCCTGGGCCCCACCGGCGTCGGGAAGACCGAACTGGCCCGCGCGCTGGCCGCCTTCCTCTTCGACGACGAGACGCACATGGTGCGCATCGACATGTCGGAGTACATGGAGAAGCATAGCGTGGCTCGCCTCATCGGCGCCCCTCCCGGCTACGTGGGCTACGAGGAGGGCGGTCAGCTCACCGAGGCCGTGCGCCGCCGGCCCTACTCGGTGGTGCTCTTCGACGAGATCGAGAAGGCCCACGGCGATGTCTTCAACGTCCTGCTGCAGCTTCTCGACGACGGGCGCCTCACCGACGGGCAGGGGCGCACGGTGGACTTCCGCAACACGGTCATCATCATGACCTCCAACGTGGGTAGTCAGCGCCTGCTGGCCGAGCAGCCCGATGAGGAGGGCGTGATGGAGGATCTGCGGCGCACCTTCCGCCCCGAATTCCTCAACCGCGTGGATGACATCATCGTCTTCGAGCGCCTGGGCCGCGCGGATCTGGATCGCATCGTGGACCTGCAGGTTGACCGCTTCCGTAAACTGCTGGGCGAGCGCGATCTGCACATCCGCCTGGAGCCCGAGGCGCGCGGCTTCCTGGCCGAGGCCGGCTACGACCCGGTCTACGGCGCCCGCCCCCTCAAGCGCGCCATCATGACCCACCTGCAGAATCCGCTGGCCCGTCGGCTCATCGCGGGCGAATTCGGCCCCGGTGATACGATTGTGGTCGGGCGCACCGGCGACGAGCTGAGCTTCTCGAAGTCAGCTGCCAAGGCCGCACCGAACTAGGCACCAGGAGCCGAATGAAGGACCTCTACAAAACCTTGGGCGTCGACGAAAACACCGACGCGGACACCATCAAGAAGGCGTACCGCAAGCTGGCCAAGCAGTACCACCCGGACGCCACGGGTGGGGACAAGAAGAAGACCGAACGCTTCAAGGAGATCAACGAGGCGTACGCGGTCCTCTCCGACGACAAGAAGCGACGCGAGTACGACCGACTGCGCTCGGCGCCCGTGGGCGCCGATGGCATGCCCCAGGGCTTCGATGCCGAGTCCTTCGCCCAAACCTTCGGGGGCGGATTCGGCAACGGCAACGTGCACGTGGGCGGGATGGGCGACATTGGCGACATCTTCGCCAGCCTTTTCGGGGGCCACGGCGGTGCCGGACGCGGCTTCGGCGGGCGGTCGGGCTTCGGCGGGCGGGCCCGCGGGTCGGTCCGCGGCGCCGACATGAGCGGCAACCTGGAGGTCAGCTTCCGCGAGGCCGCCCTTGGCACCCGCCGCACCTTACGCTCAGGCAGCGGTGCGTCCGTAGAGGTCAATGTCCCACCCGGTGCGCAAACCGGCGCCCAACTGCGTGTCCCTGGCCAAGGCGGGCCCGCACCCAAGGGCGGACGCCCCGGCGATCTCTACCTGGACGTCGTGGTTCACCCCGATCCGCACCTGCGGCGCTCGGGCGACGACGTGGAATTGACCCTGCCGCTCACCGTCGGTGAAGCCTGTCTGGGCACCCAGGTGGACGTGCCCACCGTGGACGGCACGGTCAAGTTGACGGTGCCGCCCGGTACATCCAGTGGCGCGCGCATGCGCCTGCGTGGAAAAGGCATCAAACGCGCGGACGGCAGCCGCGGCGACCAGTTCTGCCGAATCGAGGTTGCCGTACCGAGGATTGGACAGGCGGATGGTGAAACGCGACGCCTGGTCGAAGAACTCGAGCGCCGAACCCGCCCCCCCTCTCCGAGGTCGTTCTGATGCCCGCCCGTATGGCGCAAGCCCCTGAAACCGCAGCGAAACACAGCGACGAAAATTCGACCCAACCGGGCTTGCGGTTGCACGGCAGCCCGCCTACCTTTGGAAAACGACCATGATGTTGCCGGAACACGCGAAAACGCTGCCCCTGCTGTCTCTGCGGAACCTGGTTCTGTTCCCGGGTGCAGTCATGCCCGTGGAGATCGGACGCCTGTCCTCTCTGCGGCTGATCGAGAGCCTGCCGGGCAAGGGCGTGCACCTGTTGGTCGGCACGCAAAAGGATGCCGACGTGGAGGAGCCGTCAGGCAGCGATCTGTACGGCGTGTGCGTCGAGGGCGAGGTCGTGCGCATCGTCAAGGCAGCGGAGAACCGCGTGACCGCGGTCTTGCGTGGCATCGAGCGCCGTCGCATCACGGGCTTCACCCAGGAGAAGCCTTTCCTGGTGGCCAGCTACGATCCCTTGGTCGAGATCCGCAAGGACCCCATCGAGATCGATGGGCTGGGGATGGCGGTGTACGACGTGGCCAAGCAGCTCATCGCCATCTCGCCGGACATTCCCGACGAGGCGGCTCAGATCCTCGACCAGAACAAGGATCCGGCGCGCCTGGGTGACATCACGGCGGCCACCGTGGACCTGTCGGCCGAGGAGCGGGCGTCGCTGCTGGTCGAGGTGGACGTGGCCGAACGCCTGCGTCGTTTGCTGGTCCTGCTCCAGCGCAAGGTGGAGCTGATCAAGGTCAAGCAGAAGATCGACACGCAGGTGCGCGAGGAGTTCTCCAAGCACCAGCGCGAGGCGGTGCTGCGCCAGAAGCTGAAGGCCATCCAGGACGAGCTGGGCGAAGGCGACGAGGGCAGCGACCTGGATTCCTTCGACGAAAAGATCAAGTCCGCTGACATGCCCGAAGAGGTGGTCAAGGTGGCGCGCAAGCAGCTCGAGCGGCTGCGCCAGATGGCCCAGTCCTCGGCGGAGTACACGGTTCAGCGCACTTATCTCGAGTGGCTGGTGGAGCTGCCCTGGAACAAGCAGACCACCGACACGCTGGATTTGGAGCAGGCGCGCAAGATCCTCGACGCGGATCACTACGATCTGCAGAAGGTCAAGAAACGCGTCCTGGAGTATCTGGCCGTGCGCAAGCTGGCCCCGGGCAAGAAGGGTCCCATCCTGTGCCTGTCGGGACCGCCCGGCGTGGGCAAGACCTCGCTTGGCAAGTCCATCGCCCGTTCGCTGTCGCGCGAGTTCATCCGCGTGTCGCTGGGTGGTGTGCGCGACGAGGCCGAGATCCGCGGCCACCGCCGCACCTACATCGGCGCGCTCCCGGGTCGCATCATCCAGGGCATGCGCCGCGTGGCCACCAAGAACCCGGTGTTCATGCTCGACGAGATCGACAAGCTGGGTGCCGACTTCCGCGGCGATCCCGCGGCGGCCCTGCTGGAGGTCCTGGACCCCGAGCAGAACCACTCCTTCTCGGACCACTACCTGGAGGTCAACTTCGACCTGTCCAACGTCATCTTCATCGCCACGGCGAACACGCTGGAGACCATCCCGCCCGCTCTGCTCGACCGCATGGAGGTGCTGGAGATCCCGGGCTACACGCGCGAGGAGAAGATGGAGATCTCGAAGCGCCACTTGGTGCCCAAACAGATCAACGAGCACGGCCTGAGCGATACGCAGATCAGCTTCGACGATGAGGCCATCAACACCATCATTGAGCAGTACACGCGCGAGGCGGGGGTGCGCAATCTGGAGCGCGAGGTGGCCAACACCATCCGCGGCGTGGCGGTCAAGGTGGCCGAAAACCTACCCTACGATCCCAAGCTGACCGGAACGAGCATCGCCGACTACCTGGGCCCGCAGAAGTACTTCTCGGAAGTGGCCGAGCGCACCGAGGTTCCCGGCGTGGCCACCGGTCTGGCGTGGATGCCCACGGGCGGCGACATTCTCTTCATCGAGGCGTCGCAGATGCAAGGCAAGGGCAACCTCATCCTCACCGGGCACTTGGGGGACGTCATGAAGGAGTCGGCGCGCGCGGCCCTGTCCTGGGTGCGCACGCACGTGGAGGAGTTGGGCATCAACCCCGACTTCGAGAAGCTCGACCTGCATCTGCACGTTCCCGCGGGCGCGGTGTCGAAGGACGGACCCTCGGCGGGCGTGGCCATGATCGCGGCCATGGCCTCGCTGCTCACCGGCCGACGGGTGCGCGGCGACGTGGCCATGACCGGCGAGATCACCCTGCGCGGCAGCGTGCTGCCCGTGGGCGGCATCAAGGAGAAGGTCCTGGCCGCGCACCGAGCCGGCATCAAGCGGGTCATCCTTCCCGAGCGCAACCAGAAGGACATGGTCGACATCCCCGAGAGCGTGCGCAAGGACCTGGAATTGACCTTCGTCAAACGCATCCAGGAGGCTCTGGAGCTGGTCCTGGAAGCCGTTCCGGTCGTGGTACCCGGCCCGGACAACGGCCCGACGGCCGGAACCACCGCTCAGGCGTAGCGCTCAAGCGCGAGGCCGCACGGGGGCGGAGAGAACCGAGGTCTCCTCCGCCCCTTTGATTCGTGGGTTCCGCCCGACCTCGGATGCCCCGGCGCCGCGGGTTCAGCGCGGCTGATCGTGCAGAACCGCGTCCCCGATCGCCTTGAGGAGGGGACTGCGCTGCCCGGCGGGCGCGCTGGCCAGGTAGCCCTCGTTGATCTCCCACTGGATGACGCCGCCCAAGCCTTGGGCTTTCACGTAGGCCGCCTTCTCGGCGATGGATTGTTCGTCATCGTACGAGATGTACGTGCAACCGTCCGGTGCGCGCGCCGAGGCAAAGGACAAGTAAGGTACCCGCGCCAGGTCGTCCCAGTTCCGCGCGCCGGCGCTGAAGTAGCTGGTCATGATCTTGGCGTAGGAAATCTCTCCGTCACCGGCGACCACCGTTGCGCCATCGAGGGACTGAGCGGGACGCGTGACCGGGGACGAGTAGCACAGCCCGTAAAAGCCAATGCCGATGCCCAGCTTGGCGGCCGGCACCTTTGCCGCCAGGTACAGCTTGACCGTCGAGTCAATCGACGTGGGGGTGGCCGAGTCCGTGTGATAGAGCGCGCTCGAATGCCAGCTCTTCCACCCGGACCAGGCCCCCGCCTGCCCGTACGACATCACGTTGAGCTGGTCGTAGGCGGCCGCGAGGGCCGGGAAGCCCGACAGGTCGGCGCCCAGATTCACGTTGATGGCGGCAATCGGGAGGGTGAGCAGGGCCGACGGGACCGCCTTGCGGATGCGGTTGGCGATATCGATCACAGCGGGCTCGTCGGCCTTGTCCATCGGTTCCCAGTCGATGTCGATGCCGTCGTAGCCGGTCGTCTCGAGCAACGCGATGAGACTGGTGGCGAGCTTCGCCACTGTCCCGCTCGCGGTCGCCTTCTGGAAACTCGATTGCGAATCGGCGCCGCCGATGGAGGCGATGGCCTTGACTCCGTTCGCGTGCGCGGCCGCGATGAGCTCGGTGGCCAGTTTGGCGTTGCCGCCGGACAAGACGAGCGAGCCGTTCGACTGGGGCAGATAGAAGGCCAGCGCAACATGGGTCAGTCCGGACCATTCGATCTCAGAGATCGGATACTGGTCAGACGCCCAGCTCGCGTAGTAGCCCATCGACCAAAGGTCAGAGGAGGACCCGCCATCGACGGTAGCGTGAGTTCCTCCGCTTCCCGTGCTGCTGCCAGCCGAGCCGTCCGAACCCGGGGCGCCCCCTGCTCCGCCGGGGCCATACCCGCCTGCACCTGCCGCGTCCGCGTCACCGCGGCCCGCCTGCGCGCCGGCCGCCGAGCCGTCGCTGCCGCCGGCACCGCTGTCCTGTCCACAGCCCACATGGCAAAGAGCGAGAGCGAGGAGGCCTGGCCATCTGTACTTCTTCACGGGTTCCCCCAATCGGACGTCTTCAGCCATTCTTCCGCTTCGCCACTTGCGCGCCAAGCCTGACAAGACCGCCTTCTGCGAGGCCTGCGTCACGGCAGGAGCGAAGCACCGCGCGAGGATGGAGCCTGGCCCTCTAGCCGGCCGAAGCAACGCACCAGGTCACAGAGGAATCCTGGGACACTCTCGTGCGCCCCGGAATCGCTGCAGCGGAGGGCACTTTGGGGACTCTCTGCTTGCGGGATACGCGGCGATGCTCTAGGCATGTCCCACCTTCAGCGAGGCTTCTGTGAGCACCCAGCCCCCCCAGCTCGCCCCTGCGGCGCGTGAAATTCCCCGTTTGGTCGCCATCGAGACCACCAATGCGTGCAACGCCAAGTGCTCCTTCTGCCCCAACAGCGTCTTAAACCGTGACCGTCGCGTCATGTCCGATGAGACGTTTCGCAAGATCGTCGACGATTGCGCCCAGTTCGAGCTCGAGGCCATCGAGCCGTTCCTGAACGGCGAACCGTTCATGGATCCGCAGATCGTCCCGCGTCTGCAGTACATCCGGCAGAAGCTCCCGCGGACCAAGCTGCGCCTTTACACGAACGGTTACGCCCTCACCCCCGAGCGCATAGACGAGCTGCTCGATCTCGGCATCGATCACCTCTTCGTCAGCCTCAACACGCTCGACCCGGAGCAGTACAAGGCGGTCATGGGGCTGCGCCTAGAGCGAACCCTGGGCAACATCGAGTACGCGGTGGATCCGCAGCGCCGCAAGCGGCTGGCGCGCGAGATCACGGTGCGCATGACCCGCACCGACAAGACCACGGCCGAAGACGAAACGCGCTTTGCTGCGTACTGCCGCGAGAAGAACGTCAACTGCATGATCGTCGGCCTGTTCAACTACCTGGGCGACGTGCGCAGCCCTTTGCCCGTGCCCATCTTCCCGTGTGAACACCTGAGCCGACTCGACGTGCTCGCCAGCGGGATTGTCACCCTGTGCTGCATGGATACCCAGGGCGAATTCGCCTGGGGCGACGTCACCAAGGATTCCGTCCTCGACGTCTTCAACAGCAAGCGGGCGCGTGCCTACCGCAAGGCACATCGGACGGGCAAGCGTCGCACCATCCGTCCTTGCGACACCTGCAATCTGTTCTGGCCCGGGTTCGACGGGCTTTCCTGGCCGCGGCGCATACAGTTCGGGTTGGCCTACGCCTGGTACCACATGCGCTATCGGCCCTACACCAAGCACAAGGCACGCCCCCTGTGATTCGCCGCGGCTCCCGACAGGGGCGCGGCGCTTGTGGTAGGTCCGGCGGGTGACTCGACGGGGTTGCCTTGTGCTCGCGTGCCTGTGGCTCCTCGCCTGCCAACGGAGGACGCCGGCGCCGGGGCCTGCGCAGGCGACGCAGGATTCAGCCTTCCGTTTGGCCGCGCCGGCGCGACTGGTGGCCATCGGCGATGTACACGGCGATCTGGCGGCCGCGCGGGCGGCCCTGCGCCTGGCGGGAGCGAGCGGCGATGACGGGCACTGGCGCGGCGCGGGGCTGGTGGTGGTGCAGGTCGGGGATCTCATCGATCGGGGTGACGACGATCGACGGGTACTCGACTGGTTCGAGCAACTCGCGGCCGAGGCGGAGCGAGCGGGCGGGTCCTTGCACTGGCTCAACGGCAATCACGAGCTGATGAATGTGGCCGGCGATCTCCGCTACGCGTCCGAGACCAGTCTGGCGGCCTTCGCCGACGTGGTGCCCACCCGACAGGCGATGGCGCTCGGGGCCGTGCCACCCCGGGTGCGCGGTCGGCTGGCGGCCTTCCTGCCCGGCGGGACCTATGCGCGCCGACTGGCGGCCCACCCCTGCGTGCTCGTGGTGGGCGATACCGTGTTCGCCCACGCCGGGCTCTCGTCGGGCGATGCCGAGGGCGTGGCCCGGTTGAACAACGGCGTGAGCCGCTGGATGCGCGGCGAAAGCGCATCGCCACCGCCCGAGGCCCAGGCGCAGGACGGCCCCCTTTGGATGCGCCAGTTCGGCGAGGACGAGCCCTCTGCCGCGGCCTGCGCCCGCTTGGAGCGCATCCTCGCTGGGCTGCACGCACGGCGCCTCGTGGTGGGGCACACGGCGCAGGACGAGGGGATCGCCCCGGCCTGCGCGGGGCGCCTGTACCGTATCGACGTGGGCTTGAGCCAACACCGGCCCGGCCGCCCGCCCCAGGTGCTCGAGATCGAAGGCGAACGCATCACCGTACGCACAGCCGCGCCCTGAATCTGGCCTGCCACGGGCGCGGGCGATCGGAACGACCTCGGGATGTCTCGACTACGGGGCCG
Source organism: Pseudomonadota bacterium (assembly GCA_023438785.1). Taxonomy (GTDB): domain Bacteria; phylum Myxococcota_A; class Polyangia; order Fen-1088; family Fen-1088; genus Fen-1137. The sequence continues at coordinate 21,239 of JAEXQJ010000336.1, read as the reverse complement.
GCACGACGATCGAGGTGCGGAGCCGAATGTCGCGCGACGAGCTGCCCACGCGGACTTCATACGGGCCGGGCTCGACGCGCCAGCCCTGTTTGGGGTGAAAGGTTGAAAACGCGCGCGGCGGCAGGGCGAGGGTGACGGCTCGTTCTTCGCCTGGGGCGAGGTCCACCTTGGCGAAGGCCTTCAGCTCTTGTTCGGGTCGCACCGGCTGGGGCGCGTTCGCATGCACGTAGATCTGCACGATCTCCGCCCCACGCCGCGCGCCGGTGTTCTTCACCTTCAGTCGCACGGTCGCTCCCCGCTCGCCTTCCCAGGCAGACCCGGTCAGCTCGCTGTAGGCGAAGGTGGTGTACGACAGGCCGTGACCGAACGGGAACAGGGGCTCGACCTTGCGTGTGTCGTACCAGCGGTAGCCGACGAGGAGCCCTTCTTCGTAGAGGACCTTGCCCCCCGAGCCGGGGAAATGGCCAAAGGCGGGCTCGTCTTCGAAGCGCCTCGGGAAGCTCACCGGCAGCTTGGCCGAGGGGCTCACCGCGCCGAGCAGGACGTCTGCCAGGGCGAGGCCGGCTTCCTGCCCCGGGAACCACGCGTGCAGGACGGCGGGCGTCTTGCCGAGCCAAGGCATGGCCACGGCCGCGCCCGCGGTCGTCACCACCACGACGCGCGGATTGGCGGACAGGGCGGCTTGCACGATCTCGTTCTGGTGCCCGGGAAGACTGAGGGATTTGCGATCCTGGCCCTCGGTCTCGTCGTCCGCGCCGTCGCCCACGGCCGCGATGACCACATCCGCCGTTCGCGCGACCTCGACCACGTGGCGCAGAGGCTCTTTGTCGACCTGCTGCCAAAGCAATTCGACCGAGGCGCCCAGGCCGCTCTCGAAGTATTCCAGACGAACGTCGTACGCCTTGCCCGCCACCAGGTCCAACTCGCCCACCTTCAGCGTCGGGGCATGGTCGCCCCAATTGTCCAGCACCCGTCGCTCGTCGACGTAGAGGCGAGCCCCGTCATCCGAACGCACCCCGAGCGCGTACCGTCCCGATTTCCGCGGCGTGAGCTTGCCGGTCCAGCGGATGCTGAAGTTGTCGCTCGGCAGCCCGGGCGCCGGTGCCGCTAGGTCGTAGTGGAAGTCGACCACCGGATCCACGCGCACCAGGGTCGGCTGGCCGCTGAAAGTCTTGTTGGCGAAGTATTCACCCCGCAGGCCTTTTTTGCCCCCCGAGCTGAGGACGGCGGCCGGGATGGGCTCGAAACGTTCGGGCGTGCTTTCGCCGGGCACGAAATCGATGCGCACCTTCTCGCCCAGCGCCTGACGCAGGCCCTGAACGAGCGTCACCTTGCGTGTCGCGCTGACCTCCGCGCTGCCACCCCCGTGGTCGATGGCATCGCCACGCGGCCCCACCACCGCGATTCGCCGCAGCTTGTTGCGATCGAGGGGAAGGAGACTGCCGTCGTTCTTGAGCAACACGTAACCCGCCCGCGCCACTTCGCGATTGAGGGCCCGGTGTTCGAGCGTGTCCACGGCCTCGGGGTGCGGGCTGGCGTCCTCATCGAGGCGAAGCGCGACAATGGCCCGCAACTGGCGGCGGACCATCTGGTCGAGCACGCCCCTGTCGAGCCTCTTGGCCGCAACGGCTTCTTGGATCGCCGTCGCGCTGAAGAACTCCGCCCTCGGCATCTCCAGGTCCAGCCCCGCCTGCATGGCGGGCGCCGTGCTGTGGGTCGCGCCCCAGTCCGACATCACCAGGCCGCCAAAGCCCCAGTCACGGCGCAAAACCGCATTCAGCAGATCCGGGTTCTCGCACGCGTACACGCCATTGAGCCGGTTGTACGCGCACATGACCGCCCAAACCGACGCCTCACGCACGGCGGCCTCGAAGGCGGGCAGGTAGATCTCGTGCAGCGTGCGCGCATCGAGCTCGGCGCTGATGGTGAGACGCTCCGTCTCTTGGTTGTTGGCCGCGAAGTGCTTCACGGTGGCCATAACGCCCTGGGACTGCACGCCCCGCACATAAGCCACGGCCATGCGCGCGGCTAATTCCGGATCCTCACCGAAGTACTCGAAGTTGCGCCCGTTGAGCGCCGTGCGCGTGATGTTCACCGCGGGCCCCAGGATGACGTTTTTTCCGTGGCCCTTGGTCTCGCGCGCGATGGCAGCCCCCACGCGCTCCGCCAGGGCGGGGTCGAAAGTCGCCGCCAGCAGGACGCCCGCGGCGAACAGCGTGGATGGAGGCTGACGAACCCCCATGGGCCCGTCGGTCATCCGCAAGGCGGGGATGTGCAGGCGAGGCACGCCGACCGTGTCGAAGCCCGTCCCCGCGACCAGCGCGATTTTCTCGGCCTCGGTCATGGCTGCCAGCCAGCCCTCGACCTGCTGCTCCGCGGGCGTGACGAGCCGGCACGCCGGCGCCGCGGGACACGGCTCGGTCTTGGGCGTCGCGGGTCTGTCCACGGCCGTGTTCGATGCACAACCACTCAGGGCGATGGCCCAGCCAATGCCGAGCGCCGCCAGGGTCCGAATCCTCGAAGATGCAGGCATGCTGGTCGGGAGAATAGGGTCTCTGGCGCGCGGGGTCTTGTTTTCGCGACATGTCGGGCCCGACCGGGAGACGGTCCGCACGTGTTATCGTAAGGGCCGTGTACGGCCGCCTGCAGGTTGCGCAGCTTGTGACCATCGAGGGCGACGAGGACTCTTCCCGCCCACGGCTGTCGTTCATCGTCGTGGAGTCCTCTGACACCGAGGTCGTGCTGAAGGCAGCTGGCCCGGGCGAGCTGCTGAGGACCATCATGCCCGGCCAGAAGGTGCGGCTCTCGACCTGCGATTCGACGGGAATCCACCGCACCAACGCGCTGGTCAAACACGCCACGACGGACCCCGACCCGGGCGTGGTCCTCGTCCCGCCGCAGGTCTTCCACACCACGCAGAACCGCAATTTCTTCCGGGTCTACACCAGTCTTCCGGCCCCCTATCGCATCCTCTCCTCGACGACCGAGGCGGCCGTGGGGCAAGAGGACCGCGAGGCCTTCACGCAAGACATCAGCGCGGGCGGCATACGTTTGTGGACGCTCCGGCCGTTACTCGTCGGCGATCGCGTCCGTGTTCGCGTCGTCTGTTCGGGCGATGAAGAGGCGGCGCCGGTGAAGTCCCGCCCCCCCGCGACGCCCTCCGAGGGGCGCACGGTGCTGCTCGACGCGGATGTGCTGCGCATCGAACGGATCCCCATCACGAAGAAGACCTGCTACACGGTGGGCGCGCGCTTTGTCGATCTGTCGGTTCGCGAGCAGGATCGCCTGGTGGGGTTGATGTTCGATTTGCAGCGCCGGCTGCGGAACCCGTGAAGGGCTCGGCCGCCCATCAGGGACACATCCCGGCGCTGGCACCCTTGATCTCCAGGCCGTCGGCGTCCAGGCGCTCGGTCTGCACGCTCCCGTCGGCCGCCAGGAAGAACGTCGTGGCGTGCACGTCCAGCACGCAGGCTGCGCCTTGCCGGCGCAGACTCACCTGGCCCGAGGCACCGATGGCTTGCGGCGGCGGAGAGCTGGCGGTGCAGCGGGCTCGCGTGGCCGCCTGCACGCCCCACGTGGCCGGCACGTCCACGCGGAACGCGCCCGTCGCGCCGCTGCCCGGTTGCGTTAGGGTCAGGTCTACACAGATGGGGTTGCCCATCTTCGTGATGCGGATGCGGTTGAGGCCGCCGATATACCCCTCGGCCTGATACGTCGCACTGTCCGTGGGTGAGGATACGGCGGCGGGACAGCACACGTAGCGCATCCCGAGACTGCACCCTGCCATGGCGCACTTGGGGTCAGCCTTGGTCTGCAGATCGGCCGCGGTCACCGAAGCCACACTTTCTCCCAAGTCAGGGTAGTAGCAGCGAGGGACAGCGGTGTCGCCGGTGCCTCCGCAGCACCCGCACCCGCAAGCCACGTATTCACCTCCACAGATGGCAGCCGCATCGGTGCCCCGCACGTCGGCTGCGCCGCTGTCGCTCCCGACCGCGTCGACGGATCGCAGATCGGATCCGCCCGCATCTCGCTCGACTGCATCGGCGGCTCGCGCATCGGGTGCGCCGCTGTCGGGCCCGAGCACCTCTGGAGACGCGTCGCGGGCCGGGGCGAGCGTATCGGGTGCGTTCGGAGTCGGCTCACCCGAGCGTTGGTCCTCGCCCACCGCTCCTCGCGCATCCACCGGCGTATTCGCAGCCCGCTCGACCTTGTCCCTGCCACAAGCGGCCAGCACGAGTGCGACGCAAGCAAGACCCAGGCATTTGCGCATGTGGACCAGCCTAGGGGCGAGACGAGCGGTGATCAAATGGGCCGCGTGGACGCGGCGCACAACATCGTGACCGGGGCCACGCCGGGTTCAGACGTCGGCCAGCGGTGTCGTCGAGCCTAGGCCTTGAAAGGTGAAGATCTCGGCCCCCTCCTCGCTCACGTCCATGGAGCAGAACCCCGAATCGCGCAGCCGGTACAGTTCCTTTTGAGCCTGCTTGAGCGACAGGGCCGCCTCGAGGGCCACCAGCGCCGTGGTTACGGTTCCGCCGTGCGCCTGAGCGCAGCGCAGAATGGCCAGCTCCCGCTCGGCCGCCACCGCCTCGGCTGGCCGTTCGGCTGGCGCGGCCAGGAGCGCCGCGCCCTTCGCCGCCGCGAGGCTCACCGCCTCCGGGTCGGCGTCGCCATGGATGTGCAGATGCAGGGCCCGCCCGCCCGTCAGCTCGCCATTGGCCCGGTCGGCCAAGTTGCGCATGAAAATCAGGTCGTGCAGCGTCCCCAGCCCAAACCAGCCCCAGGTCACCAGATACACGAGTCCCGAGCCCGGCCGCCCCAGGTAGAAGCGATGCAATCCCGCGAACCCGAATGCCGCGCAGGCGGCCAAGAGGTAGGCAGCCCAGTCCTTCTTCATGGCCCCAGATCTTCCAGCAACGCCGCCGCCGCGCAAGCCCGCTGCCGGTGCGATACGGAAGGGCAGCAGGCTTCACGCGCTGCTCGGCGTTGGAAGGATGAAGAGGACATCTGGGGCCCGGCGCCGCTTCAGCGCTTGAAGACCGAGAAAAACTTATCGAGGGCGCCCCTCTCCAAGCCCGCGACCTGCGACAGCTCGCCGGGGTCCAGCCACACGCCCTCGCAGCCCGTGCATTTGTCGATCTTCAGGCCGCGGTAGTCGATCTCCGTCAAATCCATGCCGCACTTGGGACACTTCATGAAGTGCAGCGCCTTGGCCTTGGCGCGCTCTTGCTCTTGCATGGCCTCCTGAGCCTTGAGGCTGCGCGCGCGACGATCTTCGAACTCCTTGCGAGCGAAGTACTCATCTTCCGCTTCGGACGGCTTGACCGGCATGCGTGACTCCTTGTCTTGAAACCCACGCCCTAGATTGCCACGACCCGCCCGCGCCACAAAACCCTACCACCGCGCGATCCGCAACCCTGCGGACGGAGCCTTGACACCCGTCCGCTCGGCCCGAAGGATCACGCCGGCATGGAAAACTTCGTTTACCGCAATCCCACCGAGATCCTGTTTGGCAAGGGCATGATCGCGCAGATCGCCTCGCGCGTGCCCACGGATGTGCCCGTGCTGATGGTGTGGGGCGGTGGCTCGATCAAGAAAAATGGTGTCTACGATCAGGTGCGGACGGCGCTGCGGCGGCACGAGGTCATCGAGTTCTCGGGTATCGAGCCCAACCCGCTGCATGAGACGTGCATGAAGGCGCTGCAGGTGGTGAAGGATAAGGGCGTGAAGTTCCTGCTTGCGGTGGGCGGTGGCTCGGTGCTGGACGCCACCAAGTACATCGCCGCGGCGGCCTGCTTTGCGGGCGCGGATCCCTGGGACATTCTGCGCACCCACGGTGCGCGCTTGTCCACGGCCCTGCGCGTGGGCGCGGTGCTGACCCTGCCGGCCACCGGCTCGGAGGCCAACGGGAACGCGGTCATTTCGCGCCAGAGCACGAGCGAAAAGCTGCACTTCGGCTCGCCGCTGTCCTACCCCGTGTTCTCGGTCCTCGATCCCGAGGTCACGTTCACCCTGCCCGCCAAGCAGGTGCGCAATGGCCTGGTGGACGCGTTCGTGCACGTCATGGAGCAGTACCTGACTTTTCCGGTGCCCGCGCTGCTGCAGGACCGCCTGGCCGAGAGCGTGGTGGCGACCCTGGTGGACGTGGCCCCGCGTACCCTGGCCAACCCGCGCGACTACGATGCCCGCGCCGACTTCATGTGGTCGGCCACCGTCGCGCTCAACAACTCGCTCTCCTGTGGTGTGCCGGGCGACTGGGCCACGCACATGATCGGCCACGAGCTGACCGCCTTTTACGGCATGGACCACGCCGAATCCCTGGCCGTGGTTCTCCCGGGCCTGTGGATGAACCAGCTTGAGCTCAAGTCGGCCAAGCTGGCCCAGTTGGGCCGCCGCGTGTGGAACGTGGAGGGCGCACAAGCCACCATCGAACGCACCGAGGCCTTCTTCCACTCACTGCACATGCCCACGCGCCTCAGCGACTACCGCATCGATGCCGAGGACGCGGCCCGCAGGGTGCGCGAGCGCTTCGCCAGCCGCAAGGCCTTCTTCGGCGAGCGGGGCCAGATCTCGCCGGAGGTGGCCGCTCACATCCTGCGCTCGCGGGCCTGAGGCCGCGCGCTGTCGAGGCGCTTCGCACGATGAGGGAGCGGCTCCTTTCGCCTAGCGAGCCCAGGCCAGCGGATGCGGGCCCGAGGGCGGGACGTCAGGCCGCACCACGCTAACGCGGGTCCCCGGAATTGTCGCAAACAGCCTGGCCGCACGCGCGGGCGCATGCGAATCTGCCCCGCCTGCTTCCAATGACAGCCGCTGACAAGCCCAAAGCTCCAACCGACCGCTTCTACGTTCCCCAGTTGGACGGTCTGCGCTTCTGCGCGTTCCTGCTGGTCTTCATCCACCACATCGCCATCCTGCAGATCTGCTTCGGGCCCAGGTCGCCCCTCACGCCGTACATTCTGCGCCTGCAGCAGTTCGGCTGGTGCGGCGTGGATCTCTTCCTGGTGCTGAGCGCCTTCCTCATCACCACGCTGCTGCTCCTCGAATACGACCGCCACAAGGACATCTCGGTGCGCGGGTTCTACCTGCGCCGCATGCTGCGCATCTGGCCGCTCTACTACCTGATGACCGCGGCGTCGTTCTACCTCTTCCCGCTGCTCGAGTTCTACGCGCCGCCGTGGGCGTCGGTGCACCACGTGGGCATGATCAAGGAATACGCCCTGCCGTATTTCACCCTCTTCGGTAACTACGCCGCCGGGGCCAAAGGCTACCCGCCGGTCATGACCCTGGCCGTTCTTTGGACCGTCACGTTGGAGGAGCAGTTCTACCTGGTGTGGCCCCTCCTGTTCTGGGCCCTGCTGCGGGTGCGGCGTGGGTTCTGGTGGATCACGCTGGGCGCGTTGCTCGCCTTGTCCGTTGGCCTGCGCATGTACCTGCGCACGCACACCGCCCATCCCTACATCTGGACCTACACACCCGCGCGACTCGACCCTCTGCTCATGGGCATCGCCGTCGCCATATGGCGCCACCGGCACGCGGCGCGCCCGGGGTGGCTATTTCCCGCGCTCAAGACTCTGTTGGGCGGCGCCATTGTGGGTACCATCACCCTGGGCCCCGGCATCGAGACCCACTCCAAGTGGGTGGTGTGGCAGTTCCTGGCCACGGCGGTGGGCTTCGCCCTGATCCTCGACGCTGTCCTGTCGCTGCAGCGCAACCCGTTCAGCTGGATTCTCTCGCGCCGGCCCCTGGTCTGGCTGGGCAAGCTCACCTACGGCCTTTACGTGTACCACATCGTCGGCATGCAGCTGGCCGACCGACTAATCCGCGTCCTGCACCCCGCCCACTGGCCCAAGACCCCCGCCGTCTCCGCCCTGCTCCGCTTCACACTCGCCCTGGGCCTGACCCTCCTCCTGGCGGCGCTCTCCTATCGGCTCTTCGAGTCGCATTTCCTGCGGCTCAAAGACAGGTTCAGCCGGGTCAAATCGCGCCCCGTGGCCAAGTCGGATGAGGCAACTCCGGACGCGCCCGGCCCGCAGCAGGCCGCCGCTCAGTGACGCTCAGGCGGGTTCGAGGACCACACGAAATGTGGATCCCTCGCCCGGCACGCTCTCGACCTCGATGCGCCCGCCCGCCCGCTCGGCCAGGCGTTTGACGATCGACAGCCCCAAGCCATTGCCGTCGATGTCGCGCGTCTCGGGGCGCTTTTCGCGAAAGAACTCCTCGAAGAGGCGCGGGAGGTTTTCGGGCCGGATGCCGATGCCCGAGTCCACCACCTCGAGCTGCACCTCCTTGCCCGCACGCGCCGCGCGCACGTGCAACCGGCCGCCATCCCGGCCGTACTTGATGGCGTTGGCCACCAAATTGGTCAGGATGGTCTTCAGATCGTCCTCGGCGATGCGCGCGCTGAGCGCGGGATCGACCAACACCTGCAGGTCCAGCTTGTGCGCGGCGATCTGTTCTTGAAACAGTTCCACGGTAGCCGCCACGCTGGCCGCGACCAGGCTCGGCCCGGCGGGCACGGCCTTCTTGCGCTCCAGATCGATACGCGACAGAGACAGCAGATCGCCTATCAGCTCCACCATGCGATCGATGCGCCGATCGGCGCGCTCCAGGTAGGGCAGGTACGGTTCCAGGCGATCGCCCAGGGCCTTCTCCAACGCCACCTCAAGGAGCCCGCGAATGGCACCCAAGGGCGAACGGAACTCGTGAACCATGGTGCGAATGAAGCGCGGCTTCTCCATGGCCATGCGCCGCAGCTCGGTCACATCGGCCAGGGTCAAGATGCGGCCCAGGGCGTGCCCGCCCTCGCCATGAAAATTGACCGCGCTGGCCACGAACACGCTCTCGCCCAGGGTCAGCTCAGCCACGTGGCGCTCGTCGCCTGGGGCATCGAGCAACGCGGCCAGGTCGCGCAACGGCTCCGTTCCCAACACCTCGGACACCGGCTTGCGCAGCAGCTCGTCCTGGGCGCGACCGAGCAGGCCGGCCATGGCCTGGTTGACCAGGACCACCTCGTGCTCGCGGTTGATGACCAGGACCGCATCACGCAATGAGGCCACCAACGAGCTGGTCTGGCTCTTCTCGGTCGCCAGAGCCAGCAGGTTGGCCTCGTTCTGTTGGCGTAACGCCTCCGCTTCTTCACGCAGGCGCTTGTGACGCGAGAGCGTCTCGATAACGCCCAACAGATCGTCGGGCGAGAAGGGCTTGGGCAGGAAGAAGTCGATACCCCGTCGGGTCGCCGCGATGGCCGTGTCGATGTTGGCGTACGCGGTGATCATGCAGGTCATGATGGGCAGCTTGCGGTCCTTGATGGCCGTCAGCAGGCTCAGCCCATCCACGTCGGGCAACTGGTAATCGATGAGGGCGATGTCGAAGGCCCGCTCGTCGAGCAGAGACAGGGCTTGGCGGCCATCCGCCGCCTCGGCCACGGAGAATCCCTCCATGGCCAAGATCTGGCTGATCCCCGAACGAACGCCGTACTCGTCGTCGATGACCAGGATGGAGAGCACGCTAGCCCTTGGCGGCGGCCAACTTCTCCGTGATCACCTTGAGGAGTTGCCGGCCGGTGACCGGCTTGTCGAGGAAGGCGTCGAGCTTGACCCATTCCTTGAGCCCCGCCTGCTCGGAGCCGAACTTGTGCCCGGTCGTAGCGGCCACGCCCGACAGCATGATGATCGGCACCTTGCCCAGGGCCGGATCCTGGCGGATGCGCCGGCCCAGCATGAATCCCGAGTCGTAATGCTCCATCATGAGATCCAGCACGATGACGTCGGGCTTCTCCTCGCTGATGCGCTCAAGCGCGCCGTCCATGCGGTCAACCGTCACGACCGTGTAGCCGCGACCGCCGAAGAAGGCGGTCTGGGCCACGAGGAAATCGCGATCGTCGTCAACGAACAGAATCTTGGGGCTTGTCGCCATACAACGTGCTCCTTCGAAGGGACTGGGTCTTGGGTAGTTCTATGAAGAAAGTGGTGCCACGACCTGGCTCGGAATCGAACCAGATCCTTCCGTTGTGCATCTTCACGATGCCGTAAGCGATGGGCAGGCCCAAGCCGGTGCCGCGTCCCAGGCTCTTGGTCGTGAAGAACGGCTGGAATACTTTGTCACGTGCCTCGGGCGCAATACCGCGGCCCTCGTCGACGACGGAAATACGCACGCGGCCGCCCTCTACGTCGTCGGCGGCCTTGAGCAAGACCACGCCCGGCTTGCCATCCATGGCTTCGATGGCGTTCTTGGTCACGTTGATCAACACCTGGCTGATCTGGTCCTTATCGATGTCGGCTTTGAGGCCCTTGGGCGCATCGCACATCAGGCTCAGACCGGGTCCCACGTCGCGCACAGCGAACATGCACTCCTCGACCACGCGGTTCAGCAGCTCCGCGATGTCCGTCGGCTCTAGCTGCACCCGGTTCTGGCGCGCGAAGTTGAGCAGATTGCCGATGATCTTCTTGCAGCGCTTGGCCTCGTCGACCAGCAGGCCCAGGTCGTGGTCCAGCTCAGGACGCTCCTTCAGCTTGCGCGCCAGGATCTCGGTGTAGAGCAGGATGGTGCCCAAGGGGTTATTGAGTTCATGCGCCACCCCCGCCGCCATCTGCCCCATGGAGGCCAGCTTCTCGGTGTTGATGAGGTGGCGGTGGATGTCCTTGAGATTGGGCCAGGGGACCTTCAGCTCGTGGCACACGCGCTCGGCCTGCTCGATCATGAAGGGCAGGCACATGGCCTCCTCGGCCAGGCCACGGTACACGGCCACGGCCTTGGCTCGGCAACTCTCGTAGCCGCAGGCGCCACAGTTCAGCTCGTCCTCGGCGGTGAACTTGTTGGTGCGCGCCAGGATGACGCGAATCTCCTGCTCGGTGGGTTCCTTCAGGCGCTGGTCGTCGGCCGTGAAGGTGCGATGCAGGCTCAGCTCCGGCACCTCGGTCGGCGAGCCTTCGGGCTCGGCCATGCGCGCCTTGATGTAGTCGGCCACCTTGCGCTTGCGCAGGTGGCGCCGCTCGTCACCCGACAGCCCGGGCCCGCTGAAGCAGCCGCGGCACATGAGCGGTTCGATGAAGACCGACTGCGGATCGTCAGGGCGCAAGTCCCCCAGGACCTCGGCGATTTCGGGCGCGCCCGAAACCACCATGACGTCCGAATTGAGCAGCAACCGCTCCACGCCCGCGCTTTTCAGCAGGCCGCCGGCCAGGGGATACATGCGTCCGCTGCCCGGGTGGGGCGGGTCGAACTCGGAAGGGGCCGCGTCGCTCACCTTGATCTTCCGCTCCGCGAACAGGCGGCGCACTTCGTCGAAGGTCAGCACGGCGTCCACCTCGCCATCCACGGCGGGGTCGTGCATCTCCTGCTTCTTGGCCACGCACGGGCCGATGAAGACGCAGGCGTGCTCGTTGCCGTACAGGGCCCGCACCGCACGCGCCGTGGCGATCATGGGCGAAACGATAGGGACAAGACAGCTCACCAACTCAGGGGTGTACTTGCGAACGTATTCCACGACCGCGGGACAGGTGGTGGCCAGACGGGGCCCCGCGGTGTGTTGCTTGATGTAGTCCTGGTAGGCCCGCGTGGTCAGGTCCGCCCCGTAGGCCACCTCGACCACGCGCGCAAACCCCAGCTCGCGGAGGGCCCCCACCAGTCGGGGAGGATCCTGGCCGCAGCGATCAGCGGGAAACGATGGGGCCACCATGGCCACCACCGGCCGCCCCGCGGCCAGGATCTCTTTCACGTGCGACGTACAGTCGATGTACGCCTTCGCGTTCTGCGAACAGACCACGGTGCAGTTGCCGCACGAGATGCAACGCTCGGTGACGACGGATGCCTGACCTTCGACGATTCGGATGGCCTTGGCCGGGCATTCGCGAACACAGGAGTAGCAGCGGCGGCAGTTCTGCAGGATGGTCTGGATGATCTCCATCTCAGCTCGCGGGCTTCACCTTGCGATCGACGTAGCTGCGATGGAGCAGGTGGTGGCTCAAATCGCCGAGCGGCTGGCCGAGCATGTCGGCGTACATCTTCTTGACCTCCTCATTGTCGTGCGACACGCGCGGGTTGGCGCGGCGATCGGTCTCGTAGAGGCACTCCAGACGCTCGCGGATGGCTTCGGGGTCCGTCTCGTAGGGCTGACCTCCGCCGGCGATGCAGCCGCCCGGGCACGTCATCACCTCGATGAAGTGCAGGTTGGATGCACCCTTGCGCAAGGGTTCGAGCATGGGCTCCAAGCGGCCCAGGCCGCTCACGACGGCGAAGTTGAAGGTCGTCTCGCCCACGTCCAGCGAGAAGCACTTCACGCCCTCCAGGCCACGCGCCCCGTCGACCTTCAGATTGCCCTTCAGCTCGCGGCCGGTGAGCATCTTGTGTGCCGTGCGGATGGCCGCCTCCATGACGCCGCCCGTGCCACCGAACAAACGGCCGGCGCCGCTTGCCGAGGAGAAGGGCGGATCCAGAGGAACCTCCTGCTTGACCTCCTTGAGATCGATGCCGAAGCGGCGGAACAGCTCGCTGATTTCACGCGTGGTGAGCACGTAATCCACATCACCCAGCTCGTTGGCCTCGTACTTCTTGGCCGTGCAAGGCATGAAGGACACGCTCACCAGGCGCTTGCCGCCCAGGTCACGGTACTTCGGATACACCTTCTTGATGAGCGCCGCCGCCATCTGCTGCGGCGACTTGCAGGTGGACAGGTGCGGGATCAACTCGGGCCGGTGGCGCTCCACGTAGTGAATCCAGCCCGGCGAGCAGCTGGTGAACATGGGCAACACGCCGCCGTTCTTGATCCGGCTGGCCAGCTCGGTGACTTCCTCCATGATGGTGAGGTCCGCGGCGAAGCCCGTGTCGAACACGGCGCCGAAGCCGACTTGCTTGAGGCCGGCGGCCAGCCGGCGCAGCATGGACGGCACGTCCTTGACCTCGGATCCCTCCAACAGCGTGGCCGGGATGGCCGGGGCCACCTGCGCGACCACGAAGGCGTTGGGGTCGGCCAAGGCGGCGATGACCTCGTCCACGTAGCTCCTCTCGGTCAGGGCCGCCGTGGGGCACACGCGCGTGCACTGGCCGCAGAAGACACAGGTGGAGACGTTGATGCCGTCGTGGAACCCGGGGCCCACGTGCGTCTTGATGCCGCGCTCGATGAAGTCGATGGCGCCCACGCCCTGCACCTTGTGGCACACCGTCACGCAACGACCGCACAGGATGCACTTGTTGGGATCGCGTGTGATGGCGGGCGACGAGATGTCGCGAGGATGGTTCTTGACCAGGCCACGGTAGCGACGCTCGCGCACGCCCAGCTCGCTCGCCACCTGGGACAACTCGCAGTTCTGGTTGCGTGAGCAGACCAGGCAGTCGTTGGGGTGATTGGCGATGAGCAGCTCGACGATGTTGCGACGTACGGCCTGAATGCGCGGCGTGCGCGTGCGGACCTTCATGCCGTCCTTGGGCTCCAGCGTGCAGCTGGTCTGCAGCTTCGGGATGCCCTCCACCTCGACCAGGCACATGCGGCAGGCCGCATCCGACTTGCACGCCCAATCCATGGCGCACAGGTGCGGGATGTGGATGCCCGCGCGCAGGGCGGCGGTCAGCACCGTATCGCCGTTGTTGAACTCAACTTCTCTTCCGTCGATGGTGACGCTCATACCGATGCCCTCTTGTCGTAAACCTGGTGAATGGAGTGCTTGGGGCAGGCTTCCACGCAGGACGCACAACCCGTGCAGCGATCAACGAGGATGTAGTGTGCCTGCTTGCGCTCGCCCACGATGGCGCCGCTCGGACAGGCCTTCTTGCAGATCATGCAGCCGATGCAGGTGCTGTTATCCACCTCGTAGACCGCAAGACCCTGGCACTGCCCAGCCGGGCAGCGCTGGTCCAGGACGTGCGCCTCGTACTCGTCGCGGAAGTAGCGCAGCGTGGACAGGACGGGGTTGGCCGCCGTCTGACCGAGGCCGCACAGTGAGGCTTCCCTCACGGTGTTGGCCAGCTCTTCCATGTGCAAAACGCCGCGCAGGCGCTCCAGGCGTTTCTCCTCGTCGCCCAGCGGGCGCTCGGTGATAGAGGTCAGGATCTCCAGCAGGCGCGTGGTGCCCTCACGGCAGGGTGTGCACTTGCCGCAGGATTCGTTGCGGATGAACTCCATGAAGTAGCGGGCCACGTCGACCATGCACGTCCGGTCGTCCATGACCACCATGCCGCCCGAGCCCATCATGGCGCCGAGCTGAATCAGCGGACCGTAGTCCGTGGGCACGTCCATCTTGGCCTCCGGGATACAGCCGCCCGAGGGGCCGCCCAGCTGCACGGCCTTGATCCTGTGACCCGGCAGCGGGCCGCCGCCGATGTCGAAGATGATGGTCTTGAGCTGCATGCCCACGGGGACCTCGACGAGGCCCGTGTTGGTGATGGCGCCCGAGAGCGCGAAGACCTTGGTGCCGGCCGCATCGCCACGCCCCAACTTCTTGAAGTACTCGGCGCCGCGGTCGAGGATCACCGGCACGTTGGCCAGCGTCTCGACGTTGTTGAGGACGGTGGGCTTGCCATGCAGACCCGCCACGGCCGGGAACGGCGGACGGGGTCGCGGCATGCCGCGCCCACCCTCGATGCTGGCCAGAATGGCCGTCTCCTCACCGCACACGAAGGCGCCGGCGCCCTGCTTGATGGTGATGTCGAAGGCGAACAGGCTGCCCATGATGTTGCTGCCCAGAAGGCCCACGCGCCGGCACTGGGCGATGGCATCGTTGAGCCGCTCGATGGCCAGCGGGTACTCGGCGCGGCAGTAGATGTAGCCCTTGCTGGCGCCGATGGCGTAGGCCGCGATGATCATGCCCTCGATGACGAAGAAGGGATCGCTCTCCAAGACGGCGCGATCCATGAACGCGCCGGGATCGCCTTCGTCCGCGTTGCAGATGAGGTACTTCTGCGCGCGCGGTTGCTGGCGGGCGATGTCCCACTTCTTGCCCGTGGGGAAGCCCGCGCCGCCGCGGCCGCGCAGCCCCGAGGCCAGGACCTCGTTGCACACCTCTTCGGGGGTCATGCTGCCCAGGACACGCGCGGCGGCCTTGAAGGCGCCCGCGGCCAGGGCCGCATCCAGCGAGCCCGGGTCGACGATGCCCGCGTTGCGCAGCACCACCTTGACCTGCTGCTTGAAGAACGGGGTGGTGTTGATCTCCGGGACGTCCTGCCACTCGGGGCCGGCCTCACCGTGACGCGCGAACAGGTACTTGTTGCGCATTTCGTTGCGGCCGAACACCAGATCCAGCAGCTCGTCGATGTTGCCCGGGTTGATGTCGGCATAGGCCAGGCGGGGCAGGCCCGGCTTCTCGATGTCGACGAAGACCTCGCGCTGGCAGTAGCCCACGCAGCCCACCTCGATGATCTCGGCGCTGATGCGCTGATCACGGAGGAAGTCACGGATGCTCGCGATGACCTTGTTGGCGCCGTTGGCGCGCCCGCAGGTGCCCGCACCCACGAAGATGAGGGTGCCCTGCCCGCCCCGGCGCGCGCCTTCACGTCGCTCGCGGCGCAACTTGGAACAGGCGTCGCTCTGGTGGCAGACAGGGCCCTCGTTCACGCAACGAATTAGATCGCGGCACGGGGTGGACAGACTATGCGTGCAGTGACTGCAACACGCGCTTACCAGCTTACTTGCCTGCATGGACCGCTCCTTGGACTGCTGCGAGGGGACGCTCAGGGGCCTCGGTGGCCGCCGCTTCATCGAGCAAACGATCCAGCTTGTCGCTGTCCAAGTGGCCGTAGAACTCGCCGTCCAACTTCATGACCGGCGCGATGGAGCAAGCGCCCAGGCAAGCCACGGTGATGACCGTGAACTTGTTGTCCGGCGAGTTGCCGTTGGGCCTGAGGTTCAGCCTGCGCTGCAGGTGCTGAGCGAGCTTGAGGCTCTGTTTCACGTGGCAGGCCGTTCCGCGACAGATCTCGATGACGTGCGTGCCCTTGGGCGCGAAGCGGAACTGGTTGTAGAAGGTCGCCACGCCGTAAACCCGACTCTCGGGAATACCGACCGCGGCGGCCACCTTCGCCATCGCGCTCTGGGATACGTAGCCCTCTTTGGCCTGGATCTCCTGCAGAAGCGGAATGAGGTGCTCTTTACTGAGCTCCTCATGACCCGCGATGATCTCGTCCACGTGACACATGCTGGTTGTTCCTCGCTTGCTACTGCTCGTGCTCGGGGTCCTGCTCAGGCCACCACGGCCTGTGCTTCGCTAAGAAGTTGGGCCACTGCGGCGTGCAGTTGGGCCAAGTTCACCGGCTTGGGCATGAGCTTCACGGCGGGCCACTCGCGGCCCTCCAAGACGGCGAATGAGTCGCGCTTGTCGGCCATGTGGTCCATGAAGCCGGTGAGAAGAATGATGGGGATACGCCGGGTGGCTGGATCGGCCTCCAGCTTGTACGCCACGTTGAAGCCTTCCGTGTCACTGTCCATCATGACGTCCAGCACAATGAGGTCGGGCTTGTCCGCCGCGATCTTGGCCAGACCCTCGGTTCCGTTACGGGCCGACTCCACCCCATAACCGTGCGCCTGCAGAACGGCCTGGATCGACTGCACCAGATCGGCGTCGTCGTCGATGATTAGGATGCGCTTCGCCATCGGTCTCCTCCTTGTCCGGAATTGCGCAACGGGTTGTCCGACTTCAGTGACGTAGTTCACAGTGAAAGTTTTCACAAGCTTGATACGACTCAATACCTCTCTGTCAGGGGCCAACGGAGCTACTTCTGGTGACTCAGGAACGAGAGCTTTTCCAGCTTGGCTGCGATATCGATGCTCTCGACGTAGCCTCCTTCAGCGGGGGTGATGCGTTTGGGTACGAAATTGAGAATGTTGATCACGCCCAGCTTGGCGAGCCGATCGACCAACTGCTGCAGCCCGGGGGCGCGACAAGCCAGCACGGCCAGCTTCACGTTGAACTCGGGGATGACCCTCTCCATCTCATCGACGTGGTAACAGCGGCGCCCGGCGAAGACCCGGCCTGCCTTCTCCGCGTCCAGGTCGAAGGTCACGCCGATGTGAAAGCCGCGCTCCTCGAAGCCGCGGTAGGCCAGGAGCGATCGCCCCAGATCGCCGACGCCGAAGAGGGCCACGGTCTGCTGGTTGTCCGTGCCCAGGATGCGGCTGATGGTGCGCGTGAGCTGGTAGACGTTGTAGCCGCGGCTGATGTTGCCAAACGACCCGAAGCTGGACAGGTCGCGTCGGAGTTGGGCCGGGCTCACGCCCACCATGTCCGCCAGGGCCTGCGAGTACACGTATTCGACGCCCTCGAAGTGCAGCTCCTCCAGCACCTTGCGGTAGACGCTGAGTCGCTCGACGGTCGAGACCGACACATGCCGGTCCCCCTTCTTTGCGGCCGCATCGGAGCCGGCCTTGCGAGCTGTGGCGGGTGCGATCACGAGGCTGTTACTCTATTCACAGCATCATAAGAGATCAAATCCTTTCCAAGACACACAACGCCCCACAGACCTATCGGTCCGGAATGGTTTGTCTTTTCACAACACCCCGGGCGTCGCGTTGAAGACAGGTCACCTGCCGCACGCGCTCACATTGCACAGAGCCAACGAGCCCCGATTCACAAAATCACAACCGCGAGCGGCAGAGTCGGACGTCCGCCTCGACTCCGCCCCGTCGAGGACCGGGCCGCCGGTGCGGGCCGCGTCGTCAAGCCGGCTCTCACGATGGGAAAGGCGGCCAGCAGCAGCCATTCTCCGGTCTAGAACGGCGCTGCCGAGAGCTGTTCGGCGTCGAATCGGTCCTTGTCGCGGCCGGTGGAGCGTTTGGCGCGAATCAGGTCCTCACGGCCGATGACCCAGGCCTTGACCCCTTGCACGTCCGCGCTCACCCGGCGCTCCCAGGCGCTGGCGAAGCTCAGGCCGGACACGCCCTTGCTCAAGTCGATGCGGTTGGGGGGCACGCCTAGCCAGATCACCTCCAGCGGGGACGCCGCGCTCAGGTGCTCGATGGCCAACTCGGACGCCCCGAATTCGGCCAGCGCGCGGTACACGCGCTCCAGGTTCTCGGGATCGTCTTCGAGCCATAAATCCATGTGGCGGGTGCTGCGGGGCTGGCCGTGAAACTCGACCGCGTACGCGCCCACCAGCAAGTAGCGAACATCGATGGCGGAGAATGCCCGCAACAGCCTGACGAAGTCTTTTGCGAGTTCCAAATGGGCCTCCTTTTCCAAGTGATTGGTGAACCGGAGACAGACATCGGTGACCCTCGACCAGCGGTCAGAACGGCATGGATTGTACCCGGCATTCCCTCGGCCGGTCAGGGAAACCCGGCGCGAGCACGCATTGCGTCTCTGATGCAACCGCCGCATCAACTGCGTCGGCCCGTCGGGAAATTTCTCCCCTATACTCTCGCCCCTCCCGGGGGCACCCCGCGGCGAACGAATGAAGAAACACCCCAAACAAACGCCCATCGCCGTCGTCGGCGTTGCGGCTCTCTTCCCCGGATCGGTGGAAAAAGACGGCTTCTGGCGGGACATCCTCGCCGGACGCGACCTGATTACCGACGTTCCGCCTTCCCACTGGCTGGTCGAAGACTACTACGACCCTGACCCGCGCGCCCGGGACAAGACCTATGCGCGCCGAGGCGCCTTCCTGCCCGAGGTGGAATTCGATCCCCTGGAATGGGGCGTGCCGCCGTCCATCGTGCCGGCCACGGACACCACCCAGCTCCTGGCGCTCATCGTGGCACAGAGGGTTCTCGAAGACGCGTGCGGCGGTCAGTGGAAGAGCATGCCGCGCGACCGGGTCAGCGTGATCCTGGGCGTGACCTCGTCGCAGGAGCTGCTGGGCGCGATGGTCAGCCGGCTGCAGAAGCCGGTTTGGCAGAAGTCGCTGCGCGAGATGGGGCTGCCCGAGGATCAGGTGGTGGAGGCCTGCGAGCGCATCGCCGGGCACTACGTGGAATGGCAGGAGAGCACGTTCCCGGGCGTTCTGGGCAACGTGGTGGCGGGACGCATCGCCAACCGCCTGGATTTGGGCGGCACCAACTGTGTGACCGACGCGGCCTGCGGCAGCAGCCTGGCCGCCGTGGCCATGGCCGTGGCCGAGCTGCAGATGGGCCACTCGGACCTCGTCATCACGGGCGGGGCCGACACCATGAACGACATCTTCATGTACATCTGCTTCAGCAAGACGCCCGCGCTGTCGCCCACGGGTGACTGCCGGCCGTTCTCGGAGCAAGCGGATGGCACCCTGCTGGGCGAGGGTATCGGCATGGTGGCGCTCAAGCGTCTGGCCGATGCGGAGCGCGACGGGGATCGCGTCTACGCCGTGCTGGCGGGGCTGGGCAGCTCGTCCGACGGGCGCACCAAGAGCATCTACGCGCCCGCGCCCGCCGGACAGGCCAAAGCCTTGCGCCGTGCCTACGAGGCCGCGGGTTACGGCCCCGATACGGTGGAGCTTCTGGAGGCGCACGGCACGGGCACCAAGGCTGGCGACGCGGCCGAGTTCGAGGGGCTGCGCGCGGTGTTCGGGGAGACCCAGCGTCGCGACCGCGGGTGGTGCGCGCTGGGCTCGGTCAAGTCGCAGATCGGTCACGCCAAGGCCGCGGCCGGGGCGGCCGGGTTGTTCAAGGCCGTCATGGCCCTGCACCATAAGGTGCTGCCGCCCACCATCAAGGTCAGCGCTCCGGATCCCAAGCTCAGGATCGAGGACAGTCCGTTCTACCTCAACACCCAGGCACGACCGTGGGTCAGCGCCGGCAAGCACCCACGCCGGGCCTCGGTCAGCGCCTTCGGCTTTGGCGGTTCCAACTTCCACGCGGCGCTGGAGGAGTACGTGGGCCCGGCCCCGGCGGCGGCGCGGATTCGCCCGGCAGGCGGGGAGATCGTGCTCCTGGGCGGCACCTCCGCCGAGGATGTGGCCACGCGCTGCCGCGAGCTGGCCGCGCAGGCCCACCAGCCCGGCATGCTGCTTTTCCTGGCGCGCACCACGCAGGAGACGTTCGACTGCCAGGCCGCCGCGCGCCTGGCGATCTTCGCCGAATCGGAGGCCGACCTGGCCGCCAAGCTGGGCCAGGCCGCCGAGCTGTGCGCCGCGGGTCGCGAATTCTCCATGCCCGGCGGCATCGACCTGGCCATGGGCCCGGCCGAGGGCAGGTTGGCCTTCCTCTTCCCGGGTCAGGGCAGTCAGTCGCTGCACATGGGCGCCGAGCTGGCCATGGGCTCGTCGGCGGCGTTGGCCGTTTGGGATCGAGCGGCGGCGCTCGATTTGGCGGGCGACACGCGCCTCGACGAAGTGGTCTTTCCGCGCCCGGTCTTCAGCGACGACGAGCGCCAGAAGCAGCGGACGCGCCTGACGGCCACCGAATGGGCGCAACCCGCGCTGGGTGCGGCCAGCTTGGCCTTGCTGGAGGTCCTGCGCCAGGCGGGCGTGCAGCCGGCCATGGTGGCGGGCCACAGTTTTGGCGAGCTCACCGCCCTGGCCGCGGCGGGCGCTCTGTCCATCGAGGATCTGCTGCGCGTGGCGCGTCGACGGGGCGAGCTAATGGCCGAGGCGGCCAAGGTCCCGGGTGCCATGACCTCCGTGCTGGCCCGTCGCGAGGATGTGGAGCCCTTGCTCGCCGAATGGCGGCTGCCCGTGGTGGTGGCGAACCACAACAGCCCCAAGCAGCTCGTGCTCTCGGGGCCCACGGATGCCATTGCGGACGTGGAGAAGCGCCTGGCCGACAAGGGGCTGGGAACCACCCGGCTGGACGTAGCCACGGCCTTCCACTCACCGCTGGTCAGCCCGGCGGCCGGGCCGCTGCACGACTTCCTGACGGCAGTGCAGGTGAACGCGCCGGCCATTCCCGTGTACGCCAACACCACGGCCGCGCCCTATCCCACGGACACCGCGGCCATGCGCGAGTTGGCGGCCCACCAACTGGCCCGCCCCGTGCGCTTCGTCGACGAAATCGAGGCCATGTACGCCGCGGGGGCGCGCACCTTCGTGGAGGTGGGACCGGGGCGCGTGCTGACCGGACTGGTGGGCCACATCCTTAAGGCCCGTCCCCACCGGGCCATCGCCCTCGATCGCAAAGGGCGCTCGGCCTGGACCAGCCTGCAACAGGGCCTGGCCCAATTGTCCCTGGCCGGTGTGCCGGTGGACTACCGCGGCCTATGGGCCCCCTTCGCCGCCGTTGCCGATCCACGCCAGCGCCGCAAGCCGGGCCTGGCCCTCAAGATCAATGGTTCGAGCTACGGAAAGCTGTACCCGCCCTCTGAAGGAGCATCTGCCTTGCCCCAGCCCAAACCGCCCGCCCCGCG
>JAEXQJ010000169.1 GCA_023438785.1 Pseudomonadota bacterium | reverse complement strand
CAGATCGGCGGCGGAATCGGGGGGCGTGGCGGGGGCCCTCTTGTCCGGGTTTCGGGGACGGCGGAATTGCGGTCGCCGCAACAGGTTCCCGGAATCTCGCAACCGAAATTCGGGACACTTTGGGCGGCTTGCGTAACGCGACGAGGCGAGCCGCGATGGCCGTTGCCGGGCGCCCTGTCCCCGGTCCCCCTGTTGCGGTCACCGCGGCAGCCCTTCCCGCGGGCCGTAAGCCCCTTGCGGTGGTCGCGGGTGGCAGGCCGCGGGGCGGGACAGGGGCGAGGCGAACGCGGGGGGGTAGAGCGACGGCGCAATCGGGGGACGTGGACGAGCTCGGGTTGGCCATCTTCCCGGGACGAGGGCCTTGCGGTCGCCGCAACCGGCTTCTCGGAACGCCGCAACCGGGATCTGAGGCGCTTCCCTGGCGCGCTCAGGCGGCTTGCGGGAGTGACCCACGGGGCCGGCGGACGGTCCCCACGGCGCCGTCGCGGCCCCAGCGAGCGGACGAAATGTCATTCCACGAGACCATTGAACGAACCGGATAGCCGGCGAGGCCCTCCCAGCGCGCATCGGCGACCGAGATCAGCCACGCGGCCTTCGTGTCCGCCTTCACTCCCGTGTTGTTTACGACAGGGCATCGCGGGCGAGGCTCAGAGGCGTTTCGACGCGCCTTGGGGGAATGGTTCCGGGAACAGGCGTGGCGATGAATAGCGTGCCCGAGCTCGTCCCCCGATCGACGGGCGCGCCCGGACCTCTGCTGCATGTGAGTCGCGCCACTCGGCCTGGCGAGCCGATGCTTGGCGCGCTCCGGCAGCCGAGCGTAGAATCCTGCCATGCGAATCCAGGGAATATGGCTGCTTCCCGTCGTCGCCAGCTTGGCCTGCGGGGGATCCGATACGTCGGCCGTGCGGGACGATGGCAGCTCGGCCGCGTCGCCCGAAATCGAGGCGGCCGGCTCTCTCGTCCTCGTGGGTTGCGATCCCTTCGCGGCCAGACCGCTGCCTATCACCTTGGGAACCGTCATCGCTGTAGGACAGAGCGCGGCCGGCGTGATCTACGCCGTGGACCAACACGGCTACGAGCAGCGGGTCTTCGTTTCGGACGCCAGCGGGGAACTGGTGCGCCAGCGTATCGACGGCGCCGGCTCGGGACCGGACTTCTACGTGTTCAGTGTGGGGGAACACGATCCGCCCTTCGTGCTTCAGATTGACACTCCGTCTGGCGGGACCATGCGCATGGGCGTGTTCAGTGGGACGCTGAACGACCGCAAGACTTTCGTCATCGGCCAGGACGGCGAAGAACTCACCATGCTGCCCGCCGGATCGATTGCGACCTCGCCCCTTCGCAATCTACCCGGGGACGTCGTGGTCGAGTATGTGGCCGGACTGCCGAACGGTGACGTCATGGTGGTCACGCGCCCGCGCGACGACTGGTCCTACGCGGATTCCCGTTTGTTCCTTGGCCCGCTCGGCGCGCTCGCCGAGCGCAAGGTAAGCGACCTCAGCAGAGCCCAGGCCGGCGGCTCGACCACCATTACGTTCGATCTCGACGGCTCTTCCGCCGTGGCGAGCTTCCCCGTGGTGTTCGCGGCCGGGGTTTTTGCGCCTGGGCCCGCCACCCTGACCGTAGGTGCAGACACGACGTCACTCACCCGACTGGGCGCTCGACCCGAAGGCGCCACCTATCTCTGCTTCGGCGACTAGGAGTACGCCCCCCTGTCGACCAGGACGCCGCCTTTCCTCCTGGAACTGGCCGCGCAGCTCTCCATGTTCACAAAGGCAGCGACGTGAGCGGCGGCAGCCACTGCGGCCGGCCCGAGCCAATGAATCACCGAACATTCGGCTTGCCCCGCCGATTCTGGGGCCGCTTCTCCTCGGGGTGCGCGACTGCGCCTCGGGTGGGCGCGACTGACGGACGCCAACGATGGTTGCCCTGGCTCGTGCTAGGGGCGTGCAATCTGGGGCTTGGGTTGTGGTTCATGTTGGGGCGCGCGCCGGGAACTGGTGCGGCCTGGACGGGCCTGCCGCTCGACGACGCGTGGATTCACCTGGTCTACGCGCGCTCGCTCGCCAGCGGCGCCGGGTTCTCGTACAACCCGGGTCAGGCCGAGGCGGGGTTCACGAGTCCCCTCTGGGTTCTGCTCCTGACGCCCATCTTCTGGCTCCATCACCTGCTGGGACTTCCCCTGGTCACGGCCGTGAAGGTGCTCGGCATCCTGACCGCCACGTTCGCGTCCGTTCAGGCCTTCCGCGTGACTCGTGATCTCACGGACAGCACGCGGGTGGCATGGCTCGCCGGCGTCCTGGTGTGCGTCGATCCCTCGCTGGGCTTTGCTCGGGTTTCGGGGATGGAGGTCTGGCTGACGGCTGGCCTCGCGCTGGCCGCCATACGCGCGCTGGCCGAGGCGCGACCGCTGCGCTTGGGCGTGCTGCTGGCGCTCTTGCCGTTGGCCCGCCCCGAGGCTTTGTCGCTGGCCGTGCCGGCCCTGGTCCTCGGCGCGTGGGTACTGGCCCGCCAGCGGTCAGCGACGCGCGCGTGGCTTTCCTTGGGGCTGCCCATCACAATCGCCCTGGGCACGTGGGCGCTCTACTGCCTGCACGTGAGCGGGCGACCCTTGCCCAATACGTTCTATGCCAAGCATCATGGCGGCTTCTGGCAGCAGTGGGCGGACGTCGTCGTGCTCGGACGCATGCTCCTGGACCTGCCATGGTTCTGGATGGGGTCGGGCGTGCTGGCCGTGGCGGCGGGCATGCTTTCCCTGGGGCGATCGCTTCGCTCGCACACTCCAGCCAAACAGGCCGCGCGCGTGCTACTCCTCGCTGGGCCGCTGCTCTGGCTAGCGGGTATCACGTGGGCCCACGATCTGCTGCAACCGTGGCCCTTCTTCTGGAATCGCTACGTGCAACCCGCGCTGCCCTGTGTGCTGGTTGTGGCCGCGCTGGGCGCGGCAACCCTGAGCGAGCGAGCTGTCCGGGCCTGGCGCGAAGGCGGTCCTCGGAGCCCGCTCGCCTTGCTGGCGGCGCTGCTGGCTCTGCCCGGCCCCGTGTCCGCGTGGCCCCGCCGCATGAAGGAAAGCGTCGAGCGCTACGCGTGGAACTGCCAGAACATCAACGAGGTCCAAGTCGCCATCGGCCAATGGGTGGCCAGCCACGCGGAACCGAACGAGTGGGTCGCCGGCAACGATGCGGGTGCACTGCGCTTCTTCGGTCAGCGTCCGGTGCTCGATCTGCTGGGCCTCAACAACCACGACGTGCTCGCGCGCGGGCTCCCGTTCGTGATGGCCCGGCATCAGCCCGGCCTCTTCGCGATCTTCCCCGACTGGTTCCCGGGCGCGATGAAGGCCCCCGGGTTGCGCGTGGTTCACGAGGCCCGCTCGCCTCACTACACGATCTGCGACTTCCGGCAGGATCGGATGGTGGTGCTCCGGCGCTCCGCACCTACTTCGCGGCAGGCCGCCACGCACGGCCGCGACTCAGAATAGCCCTGAGCCGCTGGCCTGCATCCGCGATCTCTTGCGTCTGCTGCCCGGCTGGTCCAGGGACCGTGTCCGGGAACTCGCCCCGGTCAACTGAAGGCAGCCCGTCGATCAATCCGAGACTCAGCAAGCCCTCGCCGCGACGTCCTCCGTCGCGTCATGCTCAACCTGTAGCCCCGCGGCTCGCTCGACCACAGTGGCACACCGCCAGGCCCTCGATCAGCGACGGGTGGCATCGAACGGATTCGGACACTTTGGGACTTCTCCGTCAGATCGGCGCCGTCTCCTGACCTCAGTTCAAGGGCTGCCTTCATCATCAATCCACCGGTCCAAGTATGACCGGGGCCAACTGTCGACCCCGGTCATACCCTCCGTCGAGCTCAGCCTATGGCGTAATTGTTTGCGAAATTGTCGTTGCTGAGCCCGAAATGCTCACACTCGGGGAGCAATTGGGACTCGAACTCGAATACGTGGTCGAGAGCCAAGACCCCGAATCGCCCACGTTGTTCGGCCCGACGAACAGTGCGCTCGACGCGGAAATGGACGAGGCAGGAAAATTACTGCAGCGGGTGATGTTGTACACCTCTTCCACCCAGGGCGCCGCGTAATCGTACGTGAAGCCGGTGTTGACAGTCAGGGCCGTCGCATAACCGGTCGACATATTGCTCGTGCTGATATACCAATCGCAGACACCGTCACTCGTGCAGTCGCCTCCGTAGGCGTTACCCCAAATCAGGTCACCCGGAGACACCGTCATGAACGTCGAGTGCTGGTAGTTCCCGTTCGAATCCGGTCCCCACCAGGACGCAATCAGCCACGACCCGGCCCAATATGTGAGCACAGGCTGAATGATTGTGGTGCGCGCTCCGGTGTAGTTCTCGAGGCCTGGGAAGTAATGGAGTGTCTGACCGTCATCGTTCACCGGATTTGAGGGCACAGTCCAGATTGCGTAGAAACCGTCATACCAACCGGGACTGGCGGGCGTCGTCTTGTACGAGTTCGCGTACCAGGCCCAGGATATGGCGGGATCTGGCGTGCTCACCGCCGATTCGACCGTCGCAATCCTTAGGGGTTTCTTGGGGCCTGGTTTGTATGCGCAGCGGCGCCCTGTTTTCGCCCTGCCGCCGTTCTCGACCTCAATGACGCAGCTTCTGTGCACCCATTGTCCGCCTGGCGTTGGCACATAATCCCGGGCCAGCATCTCAGGAGTCGGCTCGATCAGCGTCCGCGGCTCTAGCGCCGATCCAGCTTCGCTGTCCTCGCTACCTTCGTTGCTCGGAGGTGCTTCGCAACCTGCAACAATCAACATGCCAAGACCAGATAGGATTCCGCACCAGCTACTTATCGACTCACGCTCCATCGTTTCCTCCTTGTCGCAACGTGTTGCTGCAACAGTGCGAGAGCAAACAACCGATCGCTCGTCAACACAAGTAAATTCAGTCGAATGGACCTGGGCGACAGGGGCCCGTCGCATGCCCGCCTAGACGGCCCGGCCCAAGGGTCGTCGACGGAACGTGAGACCGTGGACCCGCGCTGATCCAGGCAAGATGACAGGTCTCGCCTCTAGGCCTCCGGCACCTAGCTGCACCGGGAGTTTTCGCCGCCTCGATGGTCGACACATGTCAGTTGGGGACGAGCCAAGCATCGTTCGGGCAACTGGAGCGGCCAGGTGACTTTCTACGATCGGCAAGCACTGGGCGCAGCACATGAACCCGCGCGGCTCGTCCAGAACGAACACCGGCAGCGTACCCTTCCGACGGATCGGTCCACTGCTGCGCGAACGTCAGCAGGTCCTGCTGCAGGAGCCGATACAGCGCGGTCCTCTCCGGTTGCCGGCGTACATACGCCGCTCCGGCGCGGATCCGTGTGCATACCGTTGACCACCCGGCCCTCTCGGCCTGCCAATCCCGCATGTGCATGGGACATGAATCTGACCCGCTCGCCGGAAACGCTCAATCGGCACGACCGCTCATGGCTGGACGCGAGCGCATGCGGGACAGGTCGGAGTTTTTTGCCAATGCCTGGGGATCAAACTATCGTCGCAAATTCATCTCGGAGGTCGACGTGGCAGGTTCAAGCTCACTCCATCTGCTCTGGGGACAATCGGCCGTCGCCTACACCCGCCGGGTCCTCTGGATCGGGGCAGGCAATTTCAACAACGATACGTCGGATCCTCGGTTCGTCGCTCGCAAATGCCTGGCGCGGTTCGGGCTGCAATTGTTCGGTCCGGCCGGGGTGTCGTTCGCTGCGGCCGCCGTATTCGGACCCGAAGTCACGCTCATCGCACGCCGAATGGCCGGGTTACCCAACGATTTCATGCACTGGCTGACCGAGAAGAAGTGCGTGGACTGGAGTTGCCACGAGTTCTTCCAGCAGAAAGAACAAGAGCGGGTCGCGGCTCGCGGTTCCCAGATTGCCATTGGCAATTGCGAGGAGCACGCGGCGGTCTGCTATCTCTATTTGCGCGATTTGTGCCCCGTCCATATCAGGCCGATCGAGGTCATGCACACGGATGACCACGCATTCGTGGTCATTGGCCGCGAGAACGAGCAGGCCGGTGTCGGCCAGCCTTGGGGCGAAGGCGCCGTCATCTGCGACGCGTACTACAACGAGGTCTACGTCTACACGGGCTCCTTGCGAAAACGTCAGCAGGGCGCCAAGAAGTTCATGGCGCGCGAGGTGCTGTAGACGCTGGCAGGGGGCGTGTGCGTGGTCGGGGTCACAGGCGAGGAGAGGGCCGTGGCGTATGCTTGCCCCATCGATGATGAAACTAAATGAC
Organism: Pseudomonadota bacterium; assembly: GCA_023438785.1. GTDB lineage: Bacteria > Myxococcota_A > Polyangia > Fen-1088 > Fen-1088 > Fen-1137. The sequence continues at coordinate 118 of JAEXQJ010000169.1, read as the reverse complement.
CGACCGCGATTCGGCGCCAGCCGATCGCGGCGGGGTCTGAAATCGTAGGGGCTGGATTGCGAGGCTCCTACGAGGCGAGGCGCGCGGGCGGACGCGCAGCGTTTTCGGCGGGACGCCA
>JAEXQJ010000069.1 GCA_023438785.1 Pseudomonadota bacterium | reverse complement strand
CGAACGCACGTGCGATTGGAAGTAGCGGAAGGTCATCAAGTAGCCGCACGACACGAACACCAGATCCACGGAGAAGAGCAGGTTATGCAGGTAGTGGTGCACGCGGACGAAGGCGGCGCCGGCCGTGGAGGGGGAGGCCAGTACGGCGCGCAACGCTTCGCTGAGCTCAGCGGACCAGCGCAGCGCGGGCATGTTGCTGCACGTGTAGACGAACATGAGGGGCAGGAAGAAGCCCTTCACCGCCCACACGCGCGCGTGCTTGGCCACCACGTCCCAGTCCACGCCGTCGAAGCGCAGCAAGAAGATCCGCCCCACGTGCCAGTAGCCGTCGTGCGGATCGGCCATGCGTCCATCGACCAGGCGAAAGTAGAAGGGCGTCAGCAGCAGGACAATGGGACCGGCGCGCAGGCACAGGGCGAAAAAGCTGCCGTAGAACCCAGCCGGCGCCACGATGCTGCTGTGGTATTCGGGGACGAGCCAATAGAGAAAGCCGAGCACGCCGATAGTGCCGAGCAGGCCGACGAACTTGACCCCGACGCGGCGCCATGAGGCCTGGCCATGGGGCGAGAACCCGTCGATTGGCCGCTGGCGCGCCAGGCGGCGCAGGGCCAGGTAGTCGCAGATCAGCATGGGCATCGCCGCGAAGGCCATGACGATGAGCGCCTGCCAGTAGCGCGGCAGCTTGGGATTGGAGGTGTTCAGCCACGCCACGCCGACCAGGAAGCCGACGAGGCCGTACCAGCCCGTGGGAGCTTCGAGGAGGAAATCCAACGGTCGTGTCGTGTCGACCCCTTCGACTTGGGCCCGCTGTCTACTTTTCTTCATGGCCGGCTCAGGTGAGCAGTCCTGCCACTTCGGCCGCGACAAAGGAAGAGCCTTCCTCACGCCCCTCCGGAGCCGGCGCGGTTGGACAAAAAACGTCGTGCCCTCGCGTCGTCCAACCCCGGCTGTCTGTGCCCGGGGTCACAAAGTGGCCAGTGGCCATCCGAGGATGAAGAGAAGGTGGGGAGGGTGAGCTATCTTGGAACGCGGCGATGAAGTCGCGCAGGTCCGCGATCATCCAGTTGCCCGTGATGAAAGCCGGACCGAGCCGTTCGGAGTGGGTTCGGCCCGGATGCAAGGGGACGCGATGCTCAGAATACTGGAGGTGATCAACCGAGCGACGACGCCGCAGCCGGGCCAGAACCCGCCCGAGCGGCGACGAAAGACTCTCACCGCGGGCTGCTAGAGGGCGACCTTCTCCTTGCGGGCGAAGTTGGTCTGCATGGTCCACGCCACGGCAGTGCCGCGGGCGAGCCGGTAGACGATCATGTCGTTGTGGAGGTCCTTCAGACGACCGGCGGCGCGCCAGGCCCTCAGAAACGCGCGGGTCGGATGGCTATAGACCTCGTCCTTGTAGGCGGGGTCCTTTACCTGCTCCAGCGTGCCGGAGACGCGAAGCTGAATGTTGGACTTCAGGTCGTTGAAGCACAGCTCGACCTTGGGGTTCGCCTCGATCTGGCGGTACATGTCCTTGTCAACGCCGGTGTGAAACACGACACCGTCCGCATCGGCCCGATACAGGAACACGGCCCGCACGCGCGGCTGGTCTCCCTCGGCGGTCGCGAGGTGGAAGACCGGGTTGGCATTCATGAGCGCAAACATTTCTTCCTTGGTCACGGGAGCCCTCCTGGCCGCCGAGCTTACACGGCGCGGCCGTGCGGGCGCTGGCAATCGACCCGAGAGGCCAGCCGGGCGGCTGTGGCGGCCTCACACGGCCAGGTCCACGTGCTGGACCGTTCCGACGGTGCCGTTCTCGCGCAGGTACACGCCGGTTTTGGCGACGAAGCCCTGGGTCTGCCCGGACGACCTCACCTCGAACGGCGTGCTCACGCTCTGCAGGGCGATGGCGCCCACGCCGGCATCGGCCAAGCTGGTGAGCGCGCCGGCCTCCGACGAAGCGGGAGACCACAGCTTCAATTGCGCGTAGCTCGCGTCGCCCTCGTCGATCCAGCCGTTGCCGTCGCTGTCGAGGGCGGCCAACTCGTCGAAGCCGTCGCCCGTGGTCGGCCCGAACAGCTCGGAGCCGTCGTCGATGGCACCGTTGCCGTTGCGGTCGAGGGCCAGATAGGCGTGGCCCGCCGCGAGCCGCGCGATGGTCTCCGCCGCGCCGTCCGCGTTCACATCGAAGCTCTGCGAGCCCTGGAAGGCGGCCGGCGCGCTGCCCAGGTTGACGACCAACGGATCGACCCTCTTGGCGTCGCCTTCGCGAATGGAGACGGAGGTGGTCTGCACGTCGGCGCGCTCTTGGGTTTGCGCAGCCTCGAACTGCAAGGTCCGCCCGTCCGCCGTGACGACCGTGCCCGTGGCTCGGAAGGCCGTGGCCTCGGCGTCCACCTTCTGTTCCTGCGCGTCGTAGGTGAGGCCCCAGCCTTGTCGGGCAGGCGTTTGACTCACGTTCGCCGCGGTTTCCACTGCCGTGGCCAGGCCTTGGGCCGCCTGCCGCCCTGCCGCGAGCCGGTCCACGGTGGCCTGGGCTTCCTTGGCCGAGGCACCGAGGGTACGCAGCAGAATGGCCAGGTCGACCAAGTCACGTTGGTTGGCCGTGCTGGGCTCCGCGGTCAGCGCGGGCGTGCTTGGGGCGGCCCCGACCGGCGTGGCGGGCCTGGCCGGATCGCGCTCGCCCACCCAGATCTGCAGTCTCTCGGTGCGGGTCGTGGTTTGGGTCCGCGCGTGTTGTGCCCACATTGATAGCTGGGACGCGACGACTTTCATGGGCGGCTCCTGTCTCCGCTTTCGGCACGGGCGCGTGCGACAGATAAGCCGCGCTGTCGCGGAATGATGTAGGGAATACGTATGGGTGTGTCGTCCTTCGCCGTCTTTCTGACCACGCTGTTCGTCGCCACCATCACGCCGGGCCCGAGCATGTTGCTGGCGCTCAACCATGGGATCTCGTTCGGCTGGCGGCGCTCCTTGGCCACTGCCTGGGGCAACGTGGTGGCGACCGCCCTGCAGTGCCTGGTGTCGTTCCTCGGGCTGGGCTTCGTGCTGGCGCAGGCCGCGTGGGTGTTTTCGCTGGTGCGCTGGGCGGGCGCCGCCTATCTCGTGTATCTGGGCTGTCGTCTGCTGTTCGGGCCCGTCCACCTGTTGGCCCGCGCTGACCCCGATCGGGCCGGGACGGATCGGCGCGGCCTATTTCGGGAGGCGTTCACGGTCACCCTGAGCAACCCCAAGGCGGTGTGCTTCTTCTCGTCGCTCTTCCCCCAGTTCTTCGCGGACGGCCAGCTTTCTCTCGGCCAGGCCGCGGTCATGCTGGGGGCCACCCTGCTCATGACCTTCGGCTGCATGCTGCTCTACGCGGCGGCGGGGGAGCGGATTCAGAGGCTGTTGCACATGGCACGTTTCCGGTCCCTGTTTCAGCGGAGTGTGGGCGCTTTGTTCGTGTCCTTTGGCGTTGGCCTGGCTGTCGAGCGCAGGTGAGAACGCATCGGGATTGACGATGGATGGGCGTCGTCGAACCATGAGCGCGTGGCCTCGATCGACGAACAGACGCGGACCTTCTCTCGACTCTACGCGGAGCTGTACGCGCTCTTTCACCGGCCGGTCGCCAAGCGCAGCCTGCTGACCCCGGAATCGCTGGGCGTGCTCGAGCACCTGCGCCTGGCGGGACCGCTCACCGTGGGCGAGGCGGCACGGCACATGGAACGTGCCCAGTCGGTCATGAGCGAGATCGTCGCTCGCCTCGAAGCCAAGAAGCTGCTCTGCCGCTTGCGCGACGAGCGGGACAGCCGTCGCGTGCTGGTTTGGCTCACACCCGCCGGTCACCACCTCCTGGAACAACAGGCGCAGATCCTCTGCTCGACCCGCCTCGCCGCCGCGCTGGCGCGCATGCACGCGGCTGACCGCACGGTTCTCTTCGAAAAACTGGAGCTGCTCCTTCGCAGCGCCATGCAATCTCCCCAACCGAAAGGACGACCATGAGCTTCTCCAATTGTCAGAGCTGTGGCATGCCCATCGAAACGGGCCGCTACTGCTGCCACTGCAGCGACGCCCAGGGCACGCTGCATGGGTTCGACGAGACCGTGGCCCGCATGGCCCAGTTCTGGCGCAGCCAGGACCCCGGGCTGACCGAGGAGACGGCCCGCCGCAAGACGCTGGCCTATATGGCCACCATGCCCGCGTGGAAGGATCACCCCAGGCTCAAGGGCCGGGCGTGACTCCGTTCGCACGCGGCGAGCAGGTCGGCGCGAACGCAACACGCGCGCGCCGACGGGGCGGGCTCTCCTACTTGCGCTTGGCCAAGGACTCGGCGGCGTCGAGGAGCAGGCGCTCGGTCTCATCCCAGCCGATGCAGGCGTCGGTGATGGACACGCCGTACTTGAGCGGCGAGCCCTGTATCCAAGTCTGCTTGCCCGGGAACAGATTGCTCTCAATCATCACACCCAGAATCGCCTTCTGGCCTTGCGCGAAGGTGTGCAGGATGTCGGCGAACACGGCGCCCTGCTTTGTGTGGTCCTTGCCCGAATTGTCGTGCGAGCAGTCGACCATCACCCCGCGCACGAGGCCGTGCTCGACCATGGACCTAGCCGCCGTCGCGATGTCGTCCGCGTGGTAGTTGGGGCCCGAAGCCCCACCGCGCAGAACGATGTGCACATCCTGGTTCCCCAGCGTTTTGACCACCGAGGAAATCCCCTCGGCGTTGATGCCCAGGAAAGCATGCGGCTGGCGCGCCGACAGCATGGCGTTGATGGCGTTCTGGAGCGCGCCGTCCGTGCTGTTCTTGAAGCCCACGGGCATGGACAGTCCGCTGGCCATCTGACGGTGGATTTGGCTCTCGGTGGTGCGCGCGCCGATGGCGGCCCACGACACCATGTCGCTCAGGTAATGCGGCACCACCGTGTCCAGGAATTCGGTGGCGCAGGGCAAACCCAGGGCACTGATCTGTAGCAGCACCTTGCGGGCCATGGTCAGCCCCAAGCCGATCTCGCACGAGCCATCCAGGCGCGGATCGCTCACCAGCCCCTTCCAGCCCGCCACGGTGCGCGGCTTCTCGAAGTAGGTCCGCATGATGACCAGCAGATGCTCGCGGGTGGCATCGGCGACCTTCTTCAAACGCTCGGCATAGGCCAGCGTGGCCTCGGGCTCGTGGATGGAGCAGGGACCGACCACCACCGCCAGGCGGTGCTGATCGGCGCCGTGAATCATGGCCGCGAGGGCCGCACGCGTGGTTTGGACCACGTCGCGCATCTCCTCGGTGGCCGAGAGCTGCTGTTCCAAGTCGTGAGGCGTCACCAGCGGCGAAAACTCAGCGATGCGTAGGTTCTTGGTCTGGGGCATGGGACCTTTCCTTTTCCAGAAACGAAAAAGGCCCTGAGGGTTACTCAGGGCCTTGGATGACTTGCATGTGAGCGTCGCTCAGACGAGTCCCCGCGGCCCTGGTCGCCACCAGGCGTAGCTAAAGTAGCGGGAAAACGTTGGACGGCTGTGCATGTGACGGACTCACGTTACCACGTAGCCCTGCCACGTCAACGCGGTGATCTTGCGTCAGCCCCCGGCGCGCCGCGAACCGCCTGCAATCACAGCCCATTCTCCGCATCGTCTTTTCAACGGGGAACCGGGCTTCGCGAGGGAGGGTGTGCGGTAGAGTGCGGTCGTGCTTGGCGACATGTGCTCGCGTCCTCGTGCCCACGTGTGGAGGAGCCCGTGACTCTGCTCTGCGTGGATTGCGGCAACACGCGGATCAAGTGGGGCCTGCGCGAGGGGAACGGCTGGCGGGCCCAGGGCGCGTTGCCCGGGGCCGAGGCTCAGGCGCTTGCCGAACGCGTGCCCGAGGCGCCGACGCGCGTCGTGGCGTGTAACGTGGCCGGCACGTCGGCCCGCCAGGCCGTGGAGAGCGCCGCCCAGCGTTGGCAAGCCCCCCTTGAGTGGGTGCAGGCCAGCGCGAGCCGGTGCGGCGTTCACAACGGCTACACGCAACCTGCCCAATTGGGCGCCGATCGTTGGGCTGCGCTCATCGGCGCGTGGGGGATTCAGCAAGGCGCCTGTGTGGTGGTCAGCGCGGGTACCGCGACGACGATCGATGTCCTCGACGGCGCGGGCCTCTTCCGCGGCGGGCTCATTCTGCCCGGCCTGGCACTCATGCGGACGGCCTTGGCCCACAACACCGCGGGGCTGCCCCTGGCCCGCGGCCAGTACTCGGATACGCCACGCAACACCGATGACGCCATCGCGAGCGGTTGTCTGCACGCCACCGTGGGGGCCATCGAGCGCATGTTCCGCCAGGTGGCCCACGCGCCGCGGGCCTGCTGCCTGCTCACCGGCGGCGCCGCTGCCCCGCTGGAGTCGCTGCTCACGTTCCCGGTGCGCCGCGTGGACGACCTGGTCCTCGAAGGCCTGGCCTGCCTGGCCGGCGCGTCCGCCTGAAGCCTGTCCGGAACTCGGCACGAAGCTCTGGTCCCCGCCTTTCGGCCGGAAAGGGGTTCAGGACGACGCCGTCTCGGGCTGCCCCAACTGAGCCAGGAACTTGGGGACCTGACGACGCGGCTTGCCCATCAGGGTCCGCATCACCGAGAGAGGCGGACTGGTGATGCCCGTGGCCTCCACGAAGCGGTCATGCAGCCGCTGCCAGACGGCGATGGTGTGGGCCACGTCGGCCTCGGCGCGGTGAAAGCAGGTAGGCGTGCGCACCTGCAGCGCATCCACCAGGCAATGCAGGCGGTAGCTGGGCAGCCCAGGGACCAGGCGGCGGGCCAGGCGCATGGTACACAGGAAATCCGCGTGCGCCGGCAATCCGGCGCGGCGCAGCTCGGCGTTGAGGAATCCCGCATCGAAGCTGGCGTTGTGCGCGATGACAGGCAAGCCGCGCACGAAGCCGTGCAGGCGGGGCATGACCTTTTCGGGGGCGGGCCGGCCACGCAGCATTTCGTTGGTGATCCCCGTCAGCTCGGTGATGAACGGGGGCAGGGCGAAGCCGGGGAACATCAATTCGCTGAACGACTCCACGGGTCGATGGTCGACAAGCAGCACGGCCGCCACCTCGATGGCGCGGTCCTGGCCCGGGTACAACCCGGTGGTCTCGAAGTCCATGACCACCACGGCGCGGGTCGTGACTTCGTCGGGTCGGCCGGTGACCGGCAACGAGGTCATGCCCGCACGCTACAGAGCCACCCGCGTGCTGTCTATCGTCCCCGCGGCCGCGCCGGACACGATGGGACGACGAGACCAGGGG
>JAEXQJ010000053.1 GCA_023438785.1 Pseudomonadota bacterium | reverse complement strand
CGCGGGTGCACGTGCTCAACCGGCGCTTGGCGTTCTGGCCCATTACGCTGCTCGACCTGGGCGCCCAGTTGCTCAGCGTGCTGGTCATGATTGGTGTGGCGTTGGTGTGGCGCTCGGTCTGGGCGCTGGTGATCTCCAATGTGGCCTCCGCGGTGTTCCGCACCGTCCTCAGCCACACCATGCTGGGCGGAGCCCGCCCTCGCTGGGCCTGGGATCGGGATGCGCGACGCACCCTGTTTGCTTTCGGCCGCTGGATCTTCGTCAGCACCGCGCTCGGTTTCCTGGCCGCGCAGAGCGATCGCCTGATCCTGGGAAAGCTGGTCACCGTGGAGCAGTTGGGCCTCTACGCCATCGCCGCCAGCCTGGCGGCCATGCCCCTGCAGTTCGCCCAGAAGCTGGGGCAAGCGGTGTTCTTTCCCGTGGTGGCCGCGGCCATGCGCCGTCGCGATCACGACATCCGCGCCGTGCGCACCGGCCGCGCCAAGCTGCTGTGGGCGCTGATGCCTGTCGTGGCCCTGGGGGTGGCGGTGGCCCCCGAGCTGGTGCGGCTGCTCTACCGACCGACGTTTCACGCGGTGGGACCGTTGGCGGCCTTGCTGTTGCTGGGGGCTTGGCTGGGCATCGTGTCCACCTCCTACGGCGTGGTGCTGCTGGCCGCCGGGCGCCCGCGAGCCCTCTGCGTGGGCCTCGCGGTCAAGTTGGTCTTGCTGACGGGGCTGGTGGCGGTGGTGGCGCCGCGTTTCGGGCTGGCGGGGGTAGCCCTGGTGGTCGGCCTCTCAGAGCTGGGGACCCTCGTCGTCAACCTGGTCGCGTCTCGCGATTTGCATGCGGCCTCGGGGGTAGCCGATCTGGCCATCACCGCAGTCGGCGCCGTCCTGGTGGTGGCCTTCATGGCCGGAGACGCGTTGGCACTGCGGCTGACGGGATCGCCCGTGGCCGCCATCGCGGCGGTGGGCATCGTGGGCCTGGGGACCAGCGCAGTCCTCTTTCGCAAGCTGAGGCTGACATGACGGAGGGCCATTCGTTTCCTCAATGCACGCTGGTCGGCATGCGCCTGGATGTGGTCGACGGACGCGGCCTGCTCGACCACATCTTCACTTCGTTGCGGACCGGGCGCGGCGGCTGGCTGGTCACCGCCAACCTGGATTTTCTGCGTCGTCATCACCACGATCGGACGGCGCGGGCCCTCTACGATGCGGCGGATCTGCGCGTGGCCGATGGTATGCCCTTGGTGTGGGCGTCACGTCTGTTGGGGCTGCCGCTACCCGAGCGCGTGGCCGGCTCGTCCCTGGGCTGGCGAATTGCGGAGCGCGCCGCGGCCGAGGGGCGCTCGCTCTATCTTCTGGGCGGCTCGCCCGCCGCTAATCACGGCGCCGCCCGCGTGCTGCAGGCCCGCTTTCCCAGTCTGATTCTGTGTGGCTACCGCAGCCGCAACTTCGCCACGCCGCCCACGTCCGCCGAGTTGGACGAGGTGAGGCGAGACCTGGTGAGGCTGCAGCCCGATTTGCTTTTGGTGGGCGTCGGCTCCCCGAAACAGGAACACGTGATCGCGGCCTTGCGTCCCCACTTGCCGCACACTTGGATGATTGGCGTAGGCGCCACCATCGCCTTTCTGGCCGGAGAAATCCGGCGCGCGCCGCCATGGATGCAGCAGGCGGGCCTGGAATGGCTACACCGTCTGGCTTTGGAGCCGCGCCGCATGGCCAAGCGCTACCTGCTACACGGGCTGCCCTTCGCGTTGCACCTGTTCGGGTCCGTGCTGTGGCAGCGTCTGGGCGGGGTCAGATCGCGAGGTGCGCTGTGACCGAGGTGGGTGTGGTCGTGGTGGGGCGCAACGAGGGCCCCCGGCTGGGTCCGTGTTTGCGCTCCGTGCTCCGTTGCACGCGCACCCTGCTTTACGTAGATTCGGGCTCGCGGGACGACAGCGTGGCCCAGGCCCGCCAGACGGGCGTGCCCCTGTTGCAGCTCGATCCGGGGCGGCCTTTCAGCGCGGCACGCGCGCGCAACGAGGGGTTTCAGCAACTGCTCAGTCAGCACCCTTGGCTGCAGTACGTGCAATTCGTAGACGGCGACTGTCAGCTCGATGCGGAGTGGCTGCAGCGAGGTCGCGAGTTGCTCAGTCAGCAGCGCCAGGTCACCGTGGTGTGTGGCCGCATTCGCGAGCTGCGCCCCGAGGCCTCGCCCTACAACCGCATGTGCGCTCTGGAATGGGATCAGCCAGCGGGCGAGGTGCGCGCCTCGGGTGGCAATCTGATGGTGCGCGTCTCGGCGTTCCGCGACCTGGGGGGCTTCCGCGACGACGTGCTGGCCGCCGAAGATGACGAGCTCTGCCTGCGTGTGCGACGGGCGGGCGGGCGCATCTATCTACTCGATGCGCCCATGGTGCTGCACGACGCGGATGTGCTGCGCTTCTCACAGTGGTGGAGACGGGCGCGGCGCTGCGGGCAGGCCTACGCGCAGGGCTTCGCGCTGCATGGCCGGCCGCCCCAGAATCACTTCCGTCGTGAGACGCGCAGCCTGATCCTGTGGGGGGCGCTCTGGCCGCTACTGGTGGCGCTCGTGGGCTCGTTCACGCGAGGGGCAGGCCTGTTCTTGCTTGCGGCCTATCCAGCACTGGGCCTGCGCATCGTGCGCCACGGCCTCGGGCGAGGCTGGCCGCTGCGCCACGCCGTCTTGTACGCCGTCTTCACGGTTCTGTCGAAGTTCCCCGGCGTGCTCGGGATGCTGCACTTCCATCTGCAACTCTGGCGGGGGCACGCGCCCTCTCTGATCGAACACAAGGAGATGCGCCTTGGCCATGAATGAGCACAAGAATGAAACGGCTCGCCTGCGCGTGGGTCTTTTGGGGGCGGGCTACATCGCGAGCTATCACGCGCAGGCCGTGGCGTGCCTGCCCGGGGTGGAGTTGGTGGGCGTGGCCGATCGCTCTGCGGATCGGGCGCAAGCCCTAGCGGCTTCGCTGGGGGTTCACGCCTACGCGTCGATCGATGAGTTGCTGGGCAGGGCGCGACCCCACCTGGTGCACGTCTTGGTCCCGCCCGATCTGCACCTCGAGGCCGCGTGTCCCGTCGTGCAAGCCGGCGTGCACGCCTATTTGGAGAAACCCATGGCGACCACGGGGCGCGAGTGCGGGGCGCTGATGGACTTGGCGGGCGAGCGCGAGGTGCGCCTGGGCGTCGGGCACAACTTCCTGTTCGCCGAGCCGTACGAGCGTCTGCGGCGTGACCTGATGGCGGGGCTCTTCGGTCCACTCGATTCACTGACCATCACCTGGAACAAGGAACTGGCTCAGGTGCGGGGTGGTCCCTTCGACGCATGGATGCTGCGGCGGCCGGACCACATCATGGTGGAGGTGGGGCCCCATCTCGTCACGCAGGTGCTGGACCTGCTGGGCCAGGCGCCCGTGCTGCAGGCGCGGGTCAGCCAGCCCGTCGAGCTGGCCAACGGCGTGCGGTTCTGGCAACGCTGGCGCGCCTGGGGCGACGTGGAGGGCACGGCAGTGGAGCTACGCCTCGGCTTCGGCCCGGGCTTCACCGAACATCGGATCCAGGTGCGTGGGCGTCTGGCGGCGGCCACCGTCGACTTCGAACAGAGCACCTACGTGGTCAAGCGGCATCGGCCCTTGGATCCCGATTTCGAGCGCTGGACCGCGACGCAGGCCGAGGCCCTGCAGTCGTGCCAGCAGGCCTGCTCCACGCTGGCCAGCTACGTTCTGGGCAAGGCCAGGCTGTCGCGCACAGGCGGGAATCCCTACACCATCAGCATCTGCCGCGCCGCACAAACCTTCTACGCCAGCCTGCGGGGACAAGCCGATGGGCGCATCTCGCCCGAGCTGGCCCGCCAGGCCGTCGAGGTGTGCGAGGGCCTGGGGCGCGTGGCCTTGGACGAGCCGCAGGCGCGTCCGTTGAAGGTGACCCCGGTGAGCGAAGTGCGACCGCACACGTTGGTGCTGGGCGCGACGGGCTTCATCGGACGCGAGGTGGTGCGCAAGTGCATGGCCGCGGACCGCCCGGTGCGCCTGCTCGTCCGCAGCGCGGGCCGATTGGCCGCCGACCTGCGTGGCCCGGGGGTGGACGTGGTGGAAGGCGACAGCGAATGCTCGGACGATCTGCAACGGGCTTTGCTGGGCATCACGCACGTCGTGCACCTGGCGCGGGCTCACGTGAAGACCTGGGCCGAGTATGAGCAACACGAAATCGAGATGACCCGTCAGGTGGCGCAGGCCTGCCGGATGGCCCACGTGCGCCGCCTAGTCTACACGGGCACCATCGATTCCTACTACGCGGGCCGGCCGGGTGACGTGATCACGGAGGACACGCCTCTCGATCCGCACATCGCGCGACGCAATCTCTACGCCCGCGCCAAGGCTGCCTCGGAGGCCGTGCTGTGGAACGAATACCACCGCCACGGACTGCCGGTGGTCATCGTGCGGCCCGGAATCGTCATCGGCCGCGGCGGCACCCCCTGCCATTGGGGCGTGGGCCAGTGGCGCCACGATGCCGTCTGCCAGATGTGGGGCCAGGGGACAAACAAGCTGCCGCTGGTACTCGTCGAGGACGTGGCGAGCGGAGTCTTGGCTGCTTTGACCACTGCCGACGTGGAGGGCCGCTCGTTCAACCTGGTCGGCGACCCCTGCCTGTCGGCGCGCGAATACCTGGACGAGATTGAGCGAGCCGGCGGCTTCAGGATCCAGCGCCAGGCCACGCCCATCGCACGCTTCTTCGCGGGCGATCTGTTCAAGTGGGCGGTGAAGATGGCCGTGCGTTTTCCCGAGCGCCGCATGCCCAGCTACCGCGACTGGAAATCGCGCACTCAACACGCGCTCTTCGACTGTTCGCGAGCCAAGGTCGAACTGGGCTGGCGACCTACCGCCGATCGGGACACCCTGGTCCGTCAGGGGATCGTGTTGCCGGTGGCCGAATGGCTAGGTCGCCGGCCGACCGCCGCGGATGTCGCGCGACCCGATGCCGGCCAGGAGTTGACGGCCCTACATGGCTCCTCCGAGTTGGATAGAGGAGAAGAAGGAGGAAGAAGACCAGTCGCCAACGGTTAGCCTGGTCAAGCCCAGCGGCACAAGCGAGGCCCACAGGCCGCTGACGAGTCCGATGCGCGGCCCGATGGCAAGGGAGGCCATCCCGGAGCTCGGTTCTCGCAGCGCCGGGAGAATCTCGACGCCCGCGTAGAGTGCAAACCGCGGATCACCGTCACGGTCAATGTGCAGTCCCATGGCGACGCCGGCCAAGCTGGCCGGGCGCGCAAAGCCCGTGGCTTGTTCCCGTGGCCACACCTGCCGCAGCATGGCTGAGAACTCGAAGAACCTCCGCATGCGAAGACCGAGTTGGACCGAGCTCAACAGGTCTCCACTCCAGGTTGCCGCCCCGTCCGCGGCCACGAGCAGCTTGAGATAGCCACGTCGCTTGCCATTCCACGAGAAGAGCGGTCGCGCTGTCTGATCTGGGCTGGGGAGGATCAGCTTGAGGGAATCCTCGTCGTCCAGAGAGCCGGGCTTTTCGCGGCCGTCATGCTCAGGACCGGCCAGGAGGGCGAGCGGGAAGAGCGGAACGGCCATGGCGCTCATGAAGGGATCCAGAGAATTGACGTCAACTCCGGACACCTGTGGCCAGCGCGCCCCGGTGGCGAATACCATGCCCTCGTAGCTCGGCAGTGCCTCTCGCAGCTCGCTGGTCGGGACCCGAAATCTGCGCTCGGACGTCGGCGACAGCCGGCCCAAGGCGGGAAGGGTGCGGAATCGAGCCGAGAACCGCCAACGACCACCGGGTAGGCCAGCCTGTGACTGCGTGGATACGAAGCGGGCCGCCCAGGGCAAGACCTGGTGACCTGGCGTCGTGGTCAGGACGTAGGACCTGCCGCTGGGCTTCAGGGTTCCTCCTGGCGGCGCCATCGACGCCAAGGTTCTCGAGGCCTCTTCCGAGATGTTCCATACCGTGGCGGACGCCACGCTCTCGGTGGGCGTGCCGTGCTCGAAGTACAGCGCCTCGCTCGAAACCAGGATGCTCGTCGCGGGGACCCAGTCTGTGCCCCCCTCGTTCTGGATCGTCGCCTGGACCAGGCTCGCACCATCCAGCAGGGTCGGCTGCCCTTGCTCGTCGCGCAGCACCCTGACATCGTCGAGCGAGTGCCCCAGGCGACGGAGCTCCTCGCCCGACACCGTCTGCGTCGTGTAGCAAGAACAAAGCGCAGCCCCGAGGGCCAGGAGAACGCCATGCCCCCACCGCGAGCGCGGCGCGATGCCCGTCCCCGAGGTGTGCTCGCTGAGGAAGGCCCCCATGCGGCGCGATGCTATCCAGTTCTTGGCGTCTACGGTCCCCGAATCACGCGCCGCCAGCCTTGGCGACCCCATGCTGATCTTCATCCTCGGATCGTCACCGGCCGGCTAGTCTGGGCGGATGCCCGTCGTGCCCATTCAATACCGCGTGTCCATGCCCGAGCCGGGCAGCCACGAATTCCAGGTCGTGATGGAGATTCCGCCGCTGCCAGGCCGCTCCGTCGACGTGGTCTTTCCCGCCTGGGCGCCGGGCAGCTACATGGTGCGCGACTTCGCTCGCCACGTGTACGACCTGGAGATCAGCGACGAGGACGGTCGGCGGCTGGCCAGCCAGCGCCTCGATAAGCAGCGCTGGCGCATCAACCACGGTGGGCGCGCGGTACGGGTGCGGTACCGGGTCTTCGCCTTCGAAGTCAGCGTGCGCACATCGTTCCTCGACGCCGAGCGGGGATTCATCAACGGAACCAGCCTCTTCTTCTTCGTGGACGGCGAGTTGGAACGTCCGTGCGAACTGCAGGTCGAGCCGCCCCAGGGCTGGCGCGTCCACACCGCCCTGCCCGCGGCGCGCGGCCGGCGCAACGTCTTCTCGGCCCGCGACTACGACGAGTTGGTGGATTCACCGCTGGAGCTCGGCGCCCACCGCGTGCACGAATTCCGGGTGGACGGCACGTCTTTTCTGGTGACGTTCAGCGGCCGCACCAACGCGGCGCCGCGGCGGCTGCTCTCGGCGCTGCGCAAGATCGTGCGCGCCGCCGGGCAGATGTTCGGCGGCTTTCCTTTCGACCGCTACCTCTTCATCGTGCACTTTCTCCCCAATCGCGGCGGCGGCCTGGAGCACGCCTGTTCCACGGCCCTGGATGTCGCGGGCCTGGCCTTCGAGGATGAACGGAGCTACCAGACCTTCAACGAGCTGGCCGCGCACGAGTTCTTCCACGCCTGGAACGTCAAGCGCATCCGCGATCGCGTGTTGGGGCCGTTCGACTACACGGCGGAGAACTACACGCGCCTGCTGTGGTTCCACGAGGGATTCACGGAATACATGGAGAGCCACGTGCTCCTGCGCGCCGGCCTGGTGAGCGAGGAGCGCTACCTGGCCGACCTGGCGGACACGTGGGGCCGCTTTGCCGGTCGCCCTGGCCGCGGCGCCCCGCTCTCGGAGCTGTCCTTCGAGGCCTGGATCAAGCAGTACAAGCCCGCCGAAAACCATGTCAACCGCGCGGTCAGCTACTACGAGAAGGGCAAATGGGCCGGGTTGGTCCTTGATCTCATGCTGCGCCAGTGGACCGACGGGCGGCGGGGCTTGCCCGACCTGTTCCGCCACCTGTGGCGCCACCACGGCCGAAAGGGCCAGCCCATCGACGCGGCGGCCATTCGCGCGGCCGGCGAGGGCGTGGGCGGCCACGCGCTGGCCGACTATTTCGCGCGCTTCATCGATGGGAGCGCCGAGTTGCCCGTGCCCGCGCTGTTGCGTCGCTCGGGCCTGGTGGTCGCGGCCCGCCCGCCGGGCGCGCGTGACGATGATCCGGTGAAGGCCCGGCGCCTGCAGGGCTGGACGGGGCTGCAGTTCGCGGCCAACGGCACCGGCGCGAGCGCCGTGATCAAGAACGTCGTTCCGGGCTCGCCGGCCTGGCGGGCCGGACTGACCTTCAACGACGAAATCGTAGCCGTGGATGGCTGTCGGGTGACCGGGGCGACCGTAACCAAGCGGCTGGCCGATCACCTCCCCGGCACGCGCGTGCCCCTGGCCTTCTTTCGCGCCGACAACCTGCGCACCACGATTCTGCACGTGGCCCGCAACCCCGAGCGGCTCTGGACGTTTTCGGTGGACGAGCAGGCCTCCTCGGCCGCGCGCCGGGTGCGCAAGGGCTGGCTGCAGGGCTGAGGATCAGTTCACCACGTTACCGAGGCTGGTGGTTCCGCCGCCCATGCTGTTGATCTCCGAACTGGTGAGCAGGTCCCGACCCTCGCGCTGATACGGGATCGTGCCCGGACTGGACAGGGGGCCGATGACGAAGGTGTTGCTCTGCAGGGTCTGCGGACGCAGTTTCCCGGCCTCGCGGAAATCCACGCGCGAGGCGCAGGCACCGGCGCTGATGCGGTTGAATTTGTAGCTCCCGGACACCGTGATGGGCGTGGCCGAGGTGTCCACATCGATGCCCAGGCCCGTGCACGTGCCGCTGCCCGACGCATCGATGACGTTGCCTTCCACGCTCAGGTGGCTGTCCGCATCTCCGTTCACGCCGATGCCACGGAAGGTGACCCCCTCGCCCTCGGCCGCGCAGCTCGCGCCCGACACGACGTTGCCGAGCAGGCGCGCCGAGGAGGATCGCGCATCGATGCCCGTGGACGCCAAGGTTCCGCACCCGCCCGTGATATCGAGGTTGCCCTCCACCTGCCCGTCGGCGCCGAGCAGCACGATCCCCGCCGTGGTTCGGCCCACCCCGCCCTTGATCGCGAGGTTGTGGGACACCGAGGGACAGGCCCCTGCGCCCGCGCAGCGAATGGCCGCCACGTCGGCTTGGTTGGCGGTGTCTTCGACTTGGACCAGGTGGTTGCCCAGGATGTGGCAGGCGGTGCCCTCGTAGCATTTGATGGCGTTGGCCTCCCCCCCTCCGGCCGCGGGCTGCACGCTGATCTTCTTGTTGCTGTCGATGAAGGGGGCGCACGCCCCTAGGCTGCGAATCGCGTTGGTGCTGCTGGCCTCCGCCGCGCCCTGGGCCCGGATGAGGGCGTTGGTGCTGATGCGCGGGTTCTGGTCGCCGCAGTCCTCAATCAGAATGGCGTCGGTCTCCGTGCCGTCCGCCGTGGCCTCGATCTGGTTGCCCCGAATGGCCAGGCCCGCCGCCTCGCCCTTGACGTGAATCCCGACCACGTGATCGGCGTTTGCGCCACACACGCTATTCGACCCCACGACCGACACCTGCGATGCGCCGAGGAGAGAGATGACGTGAGCACGTGAGGCTGCCGTGCTGGACTTGGCAGAGGGCCCGCGGAATCCCAGGGAAGCCGTGGACGTGGCCGCGGGTGCGCAAGCGGTCGTACACAGTCCCTCCGCGTTCACGCTGTCACAGTTCTCGCGCATATCGACGCGCGAGTCCTCGGCCTGCACGGCCGCGGCGAACTCACTGCCGTTGCCCGAGGCGATGGACGAGCGGAAGATCTGGACCTCGGCACCGCCCACGGCGCGCACGCCGTAGGTGGCCTTGGCCTGCGGGCTGTCGTTGATGAACACACCCGTGAGCACCACCTTCTGGGCGCCGCTCACCGTGACACCGGCCACAGCGGCCAGGCTCGCGTCGCTCTTGCGGGTAATGGCGAAACGCGAGAGCTCGGTAACCGCCTGGAGGTTGGCCCCGCTGAACTGCACGCCCGCCTCGGAGGTCGCCACGAGCTGGGTGGGCTGCCCGGCGCCACAGGACTGCCAGGGGCTGTAGGCGTATCCGCCCTGCACGGAGATACCCACGGGGATGGTCAGGGCCTCTTCGTAGGCAGCGATTCCAACTCCCGCGCAGGTCTCCGCGCCGGCCACACACACCCGCTTCGAGCGTGCGGCCCCGGCCGCGGCCCAATCCACGGCGGCCTGAATGGTGCGGAAGGGGTGGACGGCCGTCCCGTCGGCCTGCGCATCCACGCCGTCAGGGGAAACGTGCACGCAGCCGGACAGGCAATCCTCGTCGACCACGCCGTCACAGTCTTCATCGCCCATGCCACAGCCGTCCTCGGTCGCGAAGGGCAGCGCGGTCTGGCAGGCCTGCTGCTTGCCGCCGGCGCAGACCGCAACCTTGTTGAAGCACACGCCCAGGCCACAGATCTGTTCGGAAGTCGAACCGATGGGCGCACAATCACTCCAGATCCCGTCCGTGCAGAGGGACCGGCCCACCTGGCAGGCATCAGCCTCACTCGTGGCCGTCTCCATGGGGCAGAGCCGGTTCGCCCCTGTCACACAGGCCAGGCCCGCGTCGTCGCCGGCGTCAGAAGACCCATCGTCGGACACGTCCGCAGGGGGATTGGCCGTGTCGGACGGCGGGACCAAATCGGGAAGACCATCCGGCACCGGGGCCAGGTCCGCGAGCGAATCTGCACCCGCTTCCCTGGAACCGACGTCTTTCTGGTCGGCCGGCCAGCGATCCGCGGCCACGTCGGCCGGGGAGGCATCCTTCGGCTCCGCGTCGAAAGGTGACCCGTCGAGAGTCGTCGCGTCCTCCGCGGGAGCCAGTTGATCCCCGCCACCGTCGGCCACCTGGGGGCCAAGGCCCGAGTCGGGTGAGGTCTTGACGTACAGTGGATTGGGCTCGCGGCAACCCGCGCTGGCCAGGACCAGGGCGGAGAGCACGAGCGAGACCGGTAAGCACCTCACGACAAAAGACCCTCGCTTCCGTTTCTCCCCGATTGTATCAGCAGGGAGGGTGGTCGCCGATCGCCTGTTGCGGTTAGAATGCCTGACAGATGCATCGCCTAGTGGGTGTCGTCCTGCTCGCGGTTTCGTGCAGCCTAACCATGCTGCCAGGCTCCGCCCAGGCCCAAATCGAAGCCCGAGGCGCCCAACGGGTGGCCGTGGCGCGTTTGGAGTTCGAGGGCCGCGTGCCGGTCGGGGTGCAGGAGTTGTTTTCGCAGCGCCTGGTCGAGGGCCTGTCAGCGGCGCGTTTCGAGGTCTTGGGCGGCCACGACGTGGCCGAGACGCTGCGGGCCGCGAACGCCGCTCTGGCCACCTGCAAGGACGCCACCTGCTATCCCAAGCTAGCCAGCGCGCTATCCGTGGGCTACCTCATCACGGGCAAGGTCAGCGAAAGCGACAAGACCTATTCGATGATGATGGAGATCATCAACGGTCGCACGGGCGCGGTGTTGGCGGCCACGCGCGACCGTTGCGAGACCTGCGGCATCGAGGAGGCGGGCGAGAAGATGGGGCTGGCCGCCTCGGCGCTGCGGGAGCGTCTGGAGGCGGTCTCGCGCGCGCCGGCCCGCTTCGTCATCCGCTCGCGTCCCGCCGGGGCTGGCGTCCTTCTCGACGGAAAGCCCGTGGGCCGGACGCCCCTGGACGTTGACCTGGCGGGTGGACCGCACCACCTGCGTTTGGCGAGGGAGGGCTACGACGGCCTGGACCGCCGCTTCACCGTGGTCAGCGGCGTGGACGAGACCGTGGAATTCGATCTGCTCGCGTTGCCCTCCCAGTTCCCCTACCGGACCGTGGGCTGGTCCAGCCTGGCGGGCGGCGTGCTGATGGTCGTGGCCGGGGTCGGCCTCGTGGCCTTGGAGGGCCACGAAGCCCCCTGCAGCGACGCCAGCAAGGACATCAACGGCCGCTGTCCGGAGAATTGGGGCGGCCACACCCGGTGGTGGGCCGCGGGGTTGCTGGGGGTGGGCGCGGCGGCCGCCACCTTGGGCGGCGTATTCCTCTACTTGGCACCCGATTCCTCCGGTTCCGGCACGGCCATGGCCGGCGTCAGCGGCCGGTTCTGAGGCCCGTTTACCTGGCCAGCTTGGCGCGCACGCGTTCGAGCCGCGCCTTGGTTCCCGTATCGCCGGGAGAGAGCCGCAACGCGCGCTCGTAGGCCGAGGCCGCCTCGTCATAGCGCAGGAGCTTGAAGTAGGCGTCGCCCATGACCACCTGGTAGCGGGGTTTTTGGGGATCGCGACGCACAGCCCGGCGGCCATAGTCCAGGGCCTCGCTGTAGCGGGCGCGCTCGAAGGCCACCTCGGCCAGGCCGGCCAAGGCCTCGGGGTTGCTCGCATCCGCGCGCACAGCGCGGTTGAACGAGTTTTCGGCCGCCGCCAGATCACCGCGCGCCAAGGCCGCCGCACCTTGCCTGGCGAACGACGAGGACTCGGCTCGATCGCCAGGGGCATCGCCGAAATCCGAGGTGCCCGATAGAACGGGCTTTCGCTTGACGAGCTTGGCCGGCGCGGTCCCGGTCAGCTCGTCCTCCGAAGTGGAACCCTCGCTGCCGTCGGCCCGCTCGCGGGCCAGCGCGTCCTTGGGATCCAGATCCCACACCAGTTGGTAGTAAAGGCGCGCCTGAGCGCGCTTGCCGGCGGTCCACAGGTCGCTGGCCTGTTTGCGGAAGCGATCGGCCAAACGCGCCACCCACTCGCCCTCGGTATCGGCGGCCTGCAACTGCTTCACGTGCACGCGCGCCTGCGAAAACTGCCCCCGGTTCGCGGCGGCGAAAAGATCGGCCGCCGCGCGCCCGGCACGACTCTCGGAGCGAGCCGGATTGGCCGCGCGGGCCTGCCCCGCCTCGTTGGCCACCGCGCCGAGATGACCGCGCAGATCGGCATCGCCCGGAAGGAAACGCAAGGCCTGCCGGTAGCGGATGGCCGCCAAGTCCGACAGACCCGCCCGCGCCAGATCGTGGCCCAGACTCTTGAATTGGTTGCCGTAGATGCGGCGCAGGTTCTGGGCACCGCGGGAGGTCGTGGCCAGCTTCCTGGCCTCTGTCTCCGCCTGCTCGATGAACGCCAAGGCCGATTGTCCGGCCGGCTCCAGGTAGTGCTCGGCCTCGGCCGCCGCCGCCGCCTTCTTCAGCCAGGGCGCCACGTTCTCGGGCTCGTCGGTCTTGGTGACCTCCACGTAGACCGGTCTGTACTCGATGACGTGGGTCGGCTTGCGTATGCCGAAGTAGAGCGCCAGGCCCAAGCCGCCCGCTGCGACCAGCCCCAGGATGAGGGCCAGGCGGCGCAGCCGACGCGAGCGCGGCGAAGGCATGCCGTTGGCCAGCTTGCGCTGCCAGGCCTCATCCACGGCGGGCAGCTCCAGATCGTCCCAATCCGTCTGGAAGTGGGCCGCGATCTGGGCATCGCACAGCATGGCCTCGGTGATGGCCATGCTCTGCGGCCGCGCGGCCGCGTTCTTCTCCAGCATGTCGAGAATCACCGCCTCCACCTCGGCGGGGATCTTGCGCTCCGGCGCGCGCTGCCGGAGGGGCTCCGGCTTGTCCATCACGTGCCGGGTCAGCGTGACCGTCACGTCCTGATCGGGGAATGGGCAAGTGCCGGTCAGCATCTCGTAGGCCATGGCGCCCAGCGAGTAGATGTCACTGCGGTGATCGTAGCCCCTGCCGCGAATGCGCTCGGGCGAAAGGTAGTCAGGCGTGCCCACCACCTTGTCGGGGGAGGCCGCGCTCTCCTGCTTCTCGGCCTCGACGTTCAGCAGGCCCGCGATCCCGAAGTCCACCACCTTGACCCGATCGCCCCGGCGCTTCTCCGCCAGGAGCATGATGTTGTCGGGCTTCACGTCCAGGTGAATGATGCCCTTCTCGTGGGTTGCGCCCAGGGCCTTGCAGACCTGGCGCAGGATGGCCATCACGCGTTCGACGGGCAGCGGGCCGTTGGCCGTCAATTCCTGGCGCAGCGAATGACCATCCAGGAATTCCATGACGAAGAAGACCTGGCCTTCGGGCAGCGCGCCGAAATCGGTCACGTCGCAGATGTAGGGACTGCCGATGCTGGAGGCGGCACGCGCCTCCTGGCGGAACCGCTCCACCGCCACCGGATCCCGGGCTGACTGGCCGTAGAGCGTCTTCAGCGCGACCCGCTTCTCCAGGTCCACGTGCTCGGCGGCATACACCGCGCCCATGGCGCCCTGGCCCACGCGGGACAGGATGCGATAGCGCGTCCCGGGTATGATTTCGCCCGGCGGCAGGACCGCGAAGAAGCTACCCGTGCTGGGGCGGGTGCCCTGGCGCCGGCGTGATGGGGGTCGTTCCAACGGTCGTCCGAGAGAGGGGATGGGGGAAGGCGCCGAAACAGCCCGAATCTTACCACGATGCACAGAGCGGCTGCGCGGCACCGTGGTGCGACGGGACGCCTGGTGACCCGGGCGCGCGACCGTGGCAAGGTGCGGCCATGCCCGAAACGACCAGTCCCAAGAAGAAGTCGCTCATGCCGTCCTCCCCCTTGCGCCGTCGTCTGCGTGGATTCGGGCACGCGCTGCAGCCGGTTGTGCAGATCGGCAAGCAGGGCACCACGGACGCGGTGGTCAAACAGGTCACGCAGGCGCTGCACGACCACGAGTTGGTCAAGGTCAAGCTGGGTACCGAGTGCCCCGAGTCGCGCTTCGACGTGGCCGAGCAGTTGGCCCAGGGCCGGGGTGTCAACGTCGTTCAGATCCTGGGCCGGACCATCCTGCTGTACAAGCGCCACCCCAAGACCCCCAAGTTCGAGGGCAAGGCAGCCCGCGCCAAGGACGAGTAGACCCTCGGGCCCCGTTCCGGTCAGCCCGTGGACTCCATCGCCGAACTGCTCGACACTCTCGGCCCATGCGGACCACCATGAGCGGGGCCGAAGTGGCGGCCTACCTGCGCACCCTGCAGCGCGAGCTGCTCGACGAGCAGAAGCGGTTGCGGGATGCGCAGGGGGCACAGCCAGCCCAAGTGGCCCAGGTGAACCAAGAGGCCGAGGCGGCCTGGTCACACCTGCTGGGCGTGTTCGTGCCGTCGCTCG
Source organism: Pseudomonadota bacterium (assembly GCA_023438785.1). Lineage (GTDB taxonomy): Bacteria > Myxococcota_A > Polyangia > Fen-1088 > Fen-1088 > Fen-1137. The sequence continues at coordinate 12,837 of JAEXQJ010000053.1, read as the reverse complement.
ATGCTCGGACGCTAGACGCGACGGCCACCCGCCTGGCCCTGCCCGGCGTGGCGGCGCGGGCGGTCGCCGAACGCCGGATGGCGCGCCAGCAAGAGCTGCAGGGCATCTTGGCCCGCCTGGCGGCCAATCCCGAGTTCGTCCAGCGCGAAAGCCTGGTGAACGAGGCGGAGATCCGCACGCCCGAGTTGGAAGAGCACATGGCCCCGCTGCGCGCCGACATCGAGCAGTTGGAGAGCGAACCGCTGTGGCACGAGTTGGTGAGCCAGAACTACGGGACGAGCGATTACCGGCGCAAGTGGTACCAGAGCGGCTACTTTCGCCACTGGAAGTTCGGTGACCGCATCGTGGATAAGCACGGAGCGCGCTTCGGCGCACGAGACTTCGCTCGGCTGCGCGCCAGGTACGATGCGGAGAAGCAGGCCCTACTCAGTTTCGAGCGCGAGCACGACGAGCTGGTGGCGCGCAACGAGCGCATCCGGGCCTTGTGCGTGGAAAACGGCGAGGCGCAAGCCGGTCTGGCCAAGCTGGACGAGTGGCTGCTCGGTCACACGCGGGCCCTGGTTCGCGAGCACCTGGCGGCCCTCTCGCTGGCCGACGTCACGCCGCTGGTGCAGAGCGATCCGGCGCTACTCCTGGCGGCCAAGCGCGTGCACGGGGCACAAGCCAAGCAGAAATACCTGGGTGCCATCGGCGACGAATGGTTGAGCAAACCCCTACAGGACGTGCAGCGGCGACTGGAAAAGGTCTCCCGGGGCATCACCAAGTTCCAGAGCCCGAAGTGCACGTACGGCGTGTTCTCGCCCGAGGAGATTGAGGCCAAATACGGCCTTCCCACCGAGAAATGGCGCCAGCGCTGGGATCGCTACGACAACACCTGCCGCGAGATCATGGTCTTCAACAACTATGGTTACGTGGATCCGTTCAGCAGCTATCTTTGGTGGGATCTGATGATTCACAGCCATCACGGCAGCTTCATCCCCGAGGTGGCCGAGCATCACCGCCATCACCACGACGTGTACACGGAGCCCGTGCACCACGACGCCGTGTACGCCAACGACGCGAGCTAGATGGACGCGCCCCGCACACTCGCCATCGTCAACTACGCGGTCAACGGCTCGGGCGTGGGCCACGTGCAGCGCTTGTGCGCGGTGAACCGTTGGCTGCGCCGCTACGCCACCTTCGCCGGCGTGCGCTCGCAGCACTGGTTCCTCACCACGTCCGAGGCCGACACCTGGCTGTTCAACGAGGGCTTCGCGGCCTTCAAGCTGCCCAGCAAATCCATCATCGAGCCGGCGGGCATCGCCAAGCCCCAGTACCTGGCCATGGCCAAGCAGTGGGTGTGGACCGCCCTGTCCGTGTTGCGGCCCGACCTGCTCGTCGTGGACACCTTTCCCGGCGGCTCCTTCGACGAGTTGCCACCCGCCCTGGATCTGTGCGCGAAGAAGGCGCTGGTCCTTCGCCCCGTACGTCCGGAAATCGGTGAGCGTCCTGGCTTCCGTGCCCTGGCCGGGCTGTACGATCGCGTGATCGTGCCCGAGGATCAGGACGCGGCGCCGCCGCCCCTGGCCGTCCCCCCGCTGCGCACCGGTCCCATCATGCTCGACGAGCGCTTCGAGCAGGTGCCCCGTGCCGAGGCCCGGCGGCGTCTGGGGGTGGAGGGCGAGCGGTTCTGCCTGCTGGTCTCGGGCGGCGGAGGCGGTGACCCGGGTGTGCCCGCCCTCTTCGACGCGGTGGCGACAGCGGTGGGCGACGATCCCCAGGTGCACCTGCTGTTCGCCGCGGGTCCGTTGTGCCGGGCCCCGGCCCGGCGCGGGCCGGGACGCACTTGGTGGACCGAGGCGGGTTTGGGTCAGGTGCTGTCCGGTGTGGATGGGGCCATCTCAGCGGCCGGCTTTAATTCGGCGCACGAACTCCTGCACGCGGGCGTGCCCACGGCGTTCGTGGCGCAACGAAAGATCGCCGACGATCAGCACGCGCGCGCCGAGTCCTTCGCACGCCGGGGGGCGGCCCTGGCCGTGGATGCCGTGGCGCCAGCCGAGGTGGCGGCGCTGGTGGCGCGGCTGCGCGATCCGGCCACAGCCCGTGCCCTGTCCCAGGCGGCTCGGAAGGCGGTCCCGCGCAACGCCGCCCGCGACGCTGCCGCGGCGCTGTTGGAATTGTGCGTGCCCCGCAGCCTGGTTCGTCAGGCCCAGGAGACCTTGGATGATGCTGTCCTGGCCGAGGCGCGCGGCCTGAATGCCGAGCCTGGCCACCTGGTCGACGTGGCCCTGGCCCTGGCCGGCCGCCCCGTGGATCGGGCGGCCCTGGAATTGGATCACGCCTTGGCCCTGGCCCGTTCAGCGGCCGCGGCCGGCCTGAGCATGTCCGGTCTGGTGCGTATGGCCGTGCCCTTCGCACGCAAGCTGTGCGGCCCCGATTGCAGCTCTGAACGCAACGCTGATGGATTGGCCAAGCTGCTGTCCCACCCCACGGCGAGCGGGCAATGGACGGCGCTCATGTCGCTGCTCGGGGTCCTGCCCGCCACGCGCGAGACGGACACCCTGCGCGCCACCGATGCCTTGCTCGACCTCATCGACGCGGGCGCCGCGCGCGGCATCACCGTGTCGCGTTTAGCCCAAGCCGTGGTGGATGTGCAAAGCCAAGACGATGGCGCGGGCCTGTTCTTCCAGCGCATGCGCGCCCGCCTGGGGGAGCTGGCGTGAAGGCCCGCGACACGCGCCTGCAGTCGCTGGCCGACGGGACGGTCCGGCTGGGGCCGCGTGTGGTGCACTTCGATGTGACCAACGCGTGCAACGCCCGCTGCGTGTCGTGCTGGGACCACAGCCCGCTGCTCGATGTCCCGCGCTCGCCCGTGTGGAAACGCCAGTACGTGGACGTGGCTTTCGTGGCCGATGTGCTGGATGACATCGTGGGCCTGGGCGGACTGGAGGACGTGATCCTGTCGGGCATGGGCGAGCCCTTCGTCCACCCGCAAATCGGCGCCCTCATCACGGCCGTCAAGCAGCGCGGGCTGACCCTGACCCTGATCACCAACCTGCTCTCCGCCGATCCGGACCGCGTTTTGGAATGGGGCGTGGACCAGATGCTGGTCGGCATTCACGCAGCCAGCGCCCAAACCTACGTCACGTTTCACCCTGGATTCGGCGCTCGTGACTGGCATGCGCTCAATGGGGCGCTGAGCAACTTCGCCCAGGCAGGCCGCCGCTTCAAACACGTGCACGCCATCTGCGCCGTGAACGCGCACGAGCTGACCGGCATGATCGCCCTGGGGGCGCGCCACCGAGCCGCGCAGGTCAATTTCAAGCTGGCGTCGCTGGGCCGGGGGACCGAGCGCGTGCGCATCACGGACCAGCAGCGGGCGTGGTTGCTCGACCGCGGCATCGCGGCCGCCGAGGCCGAGGCGCGGCTCTGCGGCGTGAAACACAATCTGCCCGTGCTGCGTGCTCAACTGGAGGCGGGCGGTCAGGCGACCTCGCGTATCGAGGAGGTGGGCTGCTGGCTGGGCTACGACTACGCCCGCATCACGGTGGACGGCACGGCCCTGTATTGCTGCAACACCGAAGTGGCCGTGGGCCCCCTGCGCGGCCCCGGCGATTTCTCGCGGCTGTGGCGCGGCTCGCGCTGGCAGGCCCTTCGCGCCCGCTTCGCTCAGGGCGAGTTGCTCCCCTCGTGCGCCCAATGCGGGAAGCTGAACGAGAACCTCAAGCTGGGCGAGCGATTCCGCGCCCGCTTCGGTGGCGAGCGCTGGAGCGAGGCGCCCGCGGCCCACACGGAAGTGCAGGAATGAAGTCCACGGCTGATGCGGCCCCGCCGTGGCCCCATCAACCGACCGTGGAGTGGCAGGTGTGCGGCGACTGCAACTACAGTTGCAGCTACTGCATCCAGTCGCCCGCCCGCCGCGTGGGCCAGCCCGACGAGGCCCAGGTGGATCGCATCCTCGCCTTCCTGGGCGAGCTGCCCGGAACCTGGGAAGTCAAGATGAGCGGCGGCGAGCCCTTTGCCAGTCGCCTGTTCCTCAGCCACGTCGTGCCCGGCCTGGTGGACCGCACATCCCACCGCATCTCCTTGCTGACCAATCTGTCGGCCGGCCCCGCGGCCCTGCGCCACTTCGCCGAGTTGGTGCGCGGACGCCTGGCTGTCCTGTCGGCCAGCCTGCACCTGGACTCGACCACGCTCGACGACTTCCTGGGTCGCCTGACCCTGCTCCGCGCGGCCGTGGGGCCGCACCCCCGCTTCGTGGTCAACGCGGTCCTGGTGCCGCGCCTCCTGTCGCGCCTGGGCCCGGCGCGGGCGGCGGTCGAGGCGGCGGGCTTCCGCTTCTTCCCCCAACTCATGAAGGTGAAGGGCGGCGTGCATCCCTATTCGCCGGCGGAGCGCGCGCAGATCGATGCGTTGCTGGGCGGCTGGGCGCGGGCCGAGACCGAACGCAGCGCCAATCTGGCCCCGTCGTACAGCGGCCGACGCTGCTGGGCGGGCGCACGCTACCTGGTGCTCACGCAGGCGGGCGAGGCCTGGGCCTGCCGCACGGCCCGTCGCCACGACGAGGGGCGCCTGGGCCACGTACACGACGGCGTGCACCTGCGGTCCGGCCCGCTCGTGTGCCCATACCCCATTTGCCCCTGTGCCGTTCCCGCAAACCGAGGCATGGTGGAGGGCGTAACTGCCCGACTGGAGGAAAACGCATGAAACGGCGTGTGCCCAACCAGGGTGTGGTGAGCTGGAACATGAACACGAGCTGCAATTACCGTTGCAGCTACTGCACCCAGCGTTTCGTGGACGATCGAACGCGCTGGGCCGCCGACGTGTCGCGGTTCGTGCAGGCTTTCTCCGCCCTGCCCGGCCCCTGGGAGGTCAAGCTGTCGGGCGGCGAGCCCTTCGTTCATCCCCATTTCATGGACCTGGTGGCGGGCCTGGCCCAGCGCGGGCTGCGCATCTCGGTGGTGACCAACTTCTTCGCCTCGCGGCCCAAACTGGCGGCGTTTCTCGACGCGGCGGGGGACCGACTGGGCGTGGTCAGCGCCTCGCTGCATCTGGAATACGTGGGCGACGAGGACGAGACCGACAAACCCGACACCCTGGTCGACTTCATCGACCGTTGCCGCCTGGTGCAGGGCCGCCTGCCGGCAGGCGCGTCGTTGTGCGTGACCTGCGTGGCCACGCGCGCCAACCTACCCCGCCTCGCCGCCCTGCGCGCCCGCTTCGCCGACCACGGCATCACCTTCAAAGTCCAACCGGAAAAGCAGGATCGGGACGTGATCGCCTACAGCCCCCAAGAACGCGAGCTGCTGCTGGCCCTGGGCGGGCACAACCTGACCGGCGAGATCGCCCCCGACTTCCACGGCTCGCTCTGCTGGGCCGGCGCGCGCTACTTCATCGCCGATCACCGGGGCGATTGCTACCGTTGCTATCCGGCGCGGCGGCAGCGCCAGGAATTCCTAGGCAACCTGCTCGACGGCACGCTCCGTCTGGGCGACCGCCCGGCGCCCTGTCCCTACCCGTACTGCAACTGCACCGTGCCCATCGAGCGTGGCATGATGGAACGCAAGGCCCCATGAGATACACGACCTTCCGCAACCTGGCCTTGTTGACCGGTGCCGTGTCGGTGGGGGGCCTCGGTTACATGTGCGGCCGCTCGACGCCGCGCGCGCAAGGCCCCGCCTCGGCCGTCGCCCTACCCGCGCAGACGGTACCCACGCGGCGGTTGCCCGAGGCCCCGGCCCGCGCCGCCGTTCCGGTGGACAACTACCGCAGCTACTTGCTCGGCCTCCTGGGTCGCCCGGCGAGCTCGGAGAAGATCAAAGACGGCCTGCGCGGCCCGGTGAAGGTGAACGTGTACGCCGAGAAGGGCGTGTGGACGCGCGCCAAGGTCGACCTGGATCGGGACGAGAAGTGGGACGAGAAGTGGTCGCTGTCCGGCACGGCCATCATGCGCCAGGTCGCCCCGGCCGACGACGAGAGGTACGAGACCGAGCAGCAGATGGGGACCACGGCCGCGAACTGACACTTCGCCGCGCGGTGGCCGCGGCCTGCTAAGATCGGCGCCCGATGAAACCCGCCGCTAGCCTCTACGATCGGATTGTGGTGGCCGCCAACGCCGTTGCCGAGCGCCTGGACGCGCAGCGTACGGAGGTGGCCGTGGTTCTGGGCTCGGGGCTGGCAACCGAGCTCGAGCATCTCCACGGTGCGCGCGCCATGGACTATGCCCTGGTACCCGGCTTTCCCGAGACCACGGTGGCCGGCCACCCCGGGCGTTTGGTTTGCGGCACGTGGGCCGGCCGCAAGGTCCTGCTGCTCTGCGGTCGCGTGCACGCCTACGAGGGCTACCCCGCCACTGAGATCGGCTTCGGCGTGCGCATGGCGGCTGCCCTGGGGGCGCACACGCTGGTGGCCACCAACGTGTCGGGTGGCGTGGATCCGGCGCTGGAGATGGGTGAGATCGTGTGCATTCGCGATCATCTCAACCTGACCGGTGCATCACCGCTGGCCGGCCCCAATGACGAGCGCCTGGGCCCGCGCTTTCTCGACATGACCGACACGTACACGCCGGCGTTGCGCCGACTGGCAGGCGAGGCGGCGGCGGCCAGCCTGGGCCGGCCGCTGCGCGAGGGCGTGTACGCGGGCATGATGGGGCCGTCCTACGAAACCCCCGCCGAGGTGCGCATGTTACGCGTGTTGGGCGCGGACCTGGTGGGCATGTCGACCATCCACGAGGTCATCGCCGCCCGTCACGCCGGGCTCCAGGTGCTCGGGTTGTCGCTGGTGGCCAACCCCGCCGCGGGCATCGCCCCGACGCCGCTGCGCCACGAGGACGTGACCGCCGCCGCCGTCGCCGGCGCGGGGCGGATGAACCATCTCATCGAGGCCTTTCTCTCGCGCTTGCCCGCGAGCGAGACGTGAAGAAATCCGCGCCCGACCGGATGCTCACCGCCGCGCGCCAGGTGCGCACCCGCGCCCATGCGCCCTACTCCCGCTTTCGCGTGGGCGCGGCCGTGCGCGACGAACGGGGCCGCATCTTCGTCGGTTGCAACGTGGAGAACGCCTCCTACGGACTCACCACCTGCGCCGAACGCAACGCCGTGGTGGCGGCCATCGCCGCCGGTGCGCGCCGTCTGCGCGCCCTGACCGTGGTCACCGCCGCCAGTCCGCCGGCGCCGCCGTGTGGGGCCTGCCTGCAGGTCCTGGCCGAATTCGCTGACGGGACGCTGCCCATCACGCTGGCAGGACCACGCGGCAGCGCGCAGCGCAGTTTCCATCTGCAGGATCTGTTGCCGAACCGTTTTACGTTGGCGTGAAGCCGGGCGGCCCGCGCTGAGCTCGCGCCATGGTGAAGCGCGGGTACGGGGTGCTATGGTGACCACGATGCGCGCCACGACTTCCGACGGATTGATGGCCCGCATTGTGTCCTTCGAGAGCGGTGCCTTTCCCAAGAAGGAACAACTGCACGCCGCCCTGGCCCCGTGGAAGGATCGTCTGGACGAGAATGCGTTGCTCGTGCTGGCCGCGGCCCTTCGCAAAGGCGATCGCACGCGCGCCCGGCTGGTGGCCGAGTCCTTCGGCTGGTTGGCCGGTCCGGCCGCCGGGCCGCTCTTGGTTCCCATCATGCTCGACGAGTCGGCGCCCCTGTACCAGCGCGCCGCGGCCGCGGTGGCCCTCCAGGAATATGCGCCCGAGGTCAGGCGCAGCCTGAGCGGCGAGGAGCGCGCCGCCCTGGTCGAGCTGCCCGTGCGCGAAATGGTGACAGAAGTGGGCGACGACTCGTTCGCCGCCGAGGCCATTCGCGCGGCCTACCTGGGGACGCCGCCGGACGATCGCCCCGGGTTCGCCCAAGCCCTGGTTCACTTGGCCGATCAGGACAGCGGCCGCGCCGCCCTGGTCCTGGGACACCTTCTGGCAGTGGACGACGATCCGAGCCGCCGCCGTTCACTCATCGCCTTGCTCGGCACGCACCCCAGCCAGGAGGCCGCCGACGTCCTGGCCAGCCTGGCGGCCACCAGCCCGGATACCGACGAGGCCAAGGTGGCCAATCGGTTGCTGGATGTGCTGCGCGCCCAAGGGGTGGCGGGCGCCGTCGCGCCGGGCTGGCGCGAAACCACGTGCTTCGTCACCGGCTCGGACGGCGACTCCTGCTACGCGCTGACCTTCGTCATTCCGCGGCCGCCCTCGTTCACCTTGGCGCATTTTCTGGTCAGCCTGGTGGACGGCATCCGCGATGCCATGGTGCGCTCGCCGGCCAGCAAACGAGAGGCCGATGATTTCGTAGCACGTGAGCGCGAGCTCATGACGCCGCTGTCGGCGACGCCGCCTCTGGAGGTGGCCGTGGCCATGGTGCTCGAAGCACGCCGACGCACACGACCGAGCCTTCTCAGCGAGGAACCGGAGATCGGTGCCGCGTTGCACGCCTTGGAGCCCGTGCTGGCCCAGGTGCAGCCCGCGCCGCCCGAGCGCCTGCGCCGCCGCCGCCAGGCCGCGAACGCGATTCGCGACCTGCTCACCAGCCCCGGTTTCGAGTACTGGTACCTGGAGCCCGGCGAGGAGGTCATGCGCCCGGCCATCACGGCCATGAGCCAGCCGTCGCGCGCGCGCAGCGGAGCGGGCCTGCGCCGGGAGATGTCGCGGCGTCTGGATCGCGTGATGCCGAGCCTGGTGGAGAGCATGCTCGCCACGGGCGAGAGCGAGCGTCTGGTTTCCATGCTGGTTCACCAGGCGCGCGTGCTCCGGGCCAGTGGTGACGAAAGACGCGCCAAGGTGTGCCTGGGCGCGGCCGCGGCCACCGCTGCCGGCGACACGGAGTTCATGGTCCATCTGGCCATGCGCTCGCTCCTCGTGGCGGCACAGGCGGACGAACAGAGAGCCGTGGAACCCGGGTCGCAGGAAGGCCGCGATTCCCTGCTCCGGCGCATCGAGGAGTCGGCCACGCGCATCACCCGCCGCGAGGTGGCCGAGCTGGACCTGGCCACCGAGATCTATCAAGCCATCAACGCCGCCAACCGGGCCGCGCCCTCCACGCGCCGGTCATCGCTGACCACGGTGGAGCACGCGGCCCTGGAGTTCGCCCGCTTCTTCTTACGCTGGCTCGACGAGCGGCAAAGCAGACTGGAGCCCTCCGAACCCGAAGTGGTCGAGTTGGTGACGGGGCTGCGCCAGCTTCTGACCGAGCGGGATGCGGTGGATCGGTCGTATCGCCTGGATGCGGCCGGTGAGTCCGCGGCGGCGGCGCTCAACTTCGTGGAACGCCACTGCCGCGGCGACTGCCCCCACCGCTGCCTGGATCGCGGCGACGAGGACGGCCGCCTGCTGTTCTTCTCCAAGCCCCCGCTGTGGGAGATCGGCCCCGAAGATCAGCGCACCCAGCCCGGCCTGGGGCCCCGCCGCCGTCCCCAGGCCTGAACACAGGTACGCGGGCTCGAAACCATCCGGCGTTTGCGTCATCCTATGGGCAACCGAGGAGGAGACCCGTGGAACACAAGTTGCCTGAACTTCCCTATGCGCTGAACGCCCTGGCCCCCCATATCTCCAAGGAGACGCTGGAGTACCACTACGGCAAGCACCACGCGACCTACGTGGCGAACCTGAACCGCCTCATCGTGGGCACGGAGTTCGCGAGCCTTCCCCTGGACGACATCGTCCTCAAGGCCTCAGGCGGCATCTTCAACAACGCGGCCCAGGTGTGGAACCACACCTTCTACTGGAGCTGCCTGTCGCCCAAGGGCGGCGGCGAGCCCACGGGCGCGGTTGCCGACGCCCTCAGGAAGAGCTTCGGTTCCTTCGCCGAGTTCAAGGAGGAGTTCACCACCGCGGCCACCACGCTCTTCGGCTCGGGATGGGCCTGGCTGGCCAAGAACGCGGATGGCAGCCTATCCATCGAACAGACCGGCAACGCCGCCAACCCCATGCGTGACGGAAAGAAGGCCCTGCTGACCTGCGACGTCTGGGAGCACGCCTACTACATCGACTACCGCAACGCCCGCGCCAACTACGTGGACGCCTTCTGGAAGCTGGTCAACTGGGACTTCGTGGCCAACAACCTGAAATAGGCCGCGGCCCTTCAAACAAAAAGGGGCGATCCCGAAGGACCGCCCCTCTTTCATTTCAGGACGAGACGACTAGTCACAAACCGGGCCCATGTCGGCGCCCGCGTTGCCCGTGTACGTATTCGTCGCACCGACCGTGGTGGTCGAGTTGTCGCAGTCGATATAGACGCCGAAGCCGGCGCTGTTGCTGATGGTCGAGTTGGCCAGTGTCACCTTGGTGTCGTTGCTGTTGGACTCCAGGGCGCCGCGCTCCGCGGCCCCCGCGTATTCGATGTCCGCGTAGCTGATGTCGGCCTGACCGTCGCCCCACACCACGATGCCTCGCCAGTCGCCCTTGCCCGGCGTCGTGGCGAGCGAGGTGAACTTCACGCGCGAGGTCGCCGTGCCGGCCACGACCAGCTTGCCAGGATCGCTGTAGCCCACCCAGATGCGTCCATCGGCGCCGAACTTGAACGTCATGCCAGCGCCGATAGCGAGCTCTGGGGTGTCGGTGCCCTCCACGCGAAGCTCATCGGTGACCGCGATGATGGTCCCGGGATTGACCCAGCTCACCTTTCCGCTTTCGATGGTACCGCCGACGATTTCGATGAGGGCACCGTTGAAGACGTTGCCCGCACCGATAGCGGCGAAGGAGGCGGCATCCACCCGGATGGCGTACTTGCCGCTCTGAATCGCGCCGGCTGGGAAGGTGCTATTCGTGATGACCGCGCGCACATCGGCGCCGTTCTCGACGATGCCGTTGGCCTTCGCGCCCACGTGATCGATGATCAGGTGGTCCAGGGTGACGCGGTCCGAGGCCACTCTGTCGACCACGATGCAGCCGTCGTCATTCTGGCCGCAGTAGTCGAGGTTGACATAGGCCAGCTTGGTGCCGTTGGCCGTGTTCGAGTAGAGCTTGATGCCCTCCCAGTCACCCCGGCCCGGCGTGGCCTGGTTGGACGTGAGCGTGATGGGCGCGGTAGCCGTACCGACGGCAACCAACTGGCCGGCGCCCGAATACCCGACCCAGATGTGCGTGTCGCTGGCGAACTTCATGATGGTTCCGGCGGCCACGGTCAGGACCGGGGAGGCCGTGCCTTCCACTCTCAAGTCGCCAGTCACGACGATGGGCGTGCCCGGATTGATCCAGGTCGCATTCTCCTCGATCGTCCCGCCCACCAGATTGATGGCCGCGCCGTTGAATACGTTGCCGGTCCCAATCGCCGCGAACGACGTGGCGTCGAGAACGATGGCGTAGCCGGTCTTGATCGCCCCCACGGGGAAGACGGTGTTCGTGATGGCGAAGCTGCGCCCCTCGCCCTTCTCCCGGATACCGGTCGAATTCGCCCCCACCTTGTCGAAGGTCACGTTGGTGATGGTGACCGCGCTCGGCTTGACGGAGCTCTCTCCGACGATGCAGCCCGCGTTCGTCTTGCCGCAGTACTCGAACGTGGCGTAGGCGAACTTGTTCCCGGTCATGCTGTCTGCATAAAAGTCCACACCGTCCCAGTCACCAGCGGTCGGCGTGGCGGCGCTGGAAGTGAACAGAATGGGCTTGGTGGGCGTGCCCTCGGCCACCACCTTGCCTGCGCCGTCGTAACCCACCACCAGTCCCACGTCCTTGCCGAACTTCAACACGACGCCGGGCTCGATAGTCAGCGTGGCGTTGTCCTCCACGCGGATGTCTTTCGTGATGGTGTAGGGGCTGCAGGCCAGCGTCAGGGTAAGGTCCTGAACAACCGAATCGCCCGTGAAGGGCTTGGTCATCGTGCACGGAACCACGGGCCCAGCCTCGACCGGAGCCACATCGGCCGCGCCCCCATCGGAGGCGTCGGGCCCCGCCGTGTCGGCGACCGCGGCATCCGGCACGACCGGAACGTCGCCCGCGCCGGCATCCGGCACGACGGCCGGAGCATCGATTCCCACGGGTGCGTCCGCAACCACGGGCGCATCTGTGCCCGTGGCCGCATCATTCTTGCTGTCGCCGTCGCTCGAACCACAGGCGACGAACAGCGGCGCTGTCAAAAGCGCAATCAAGCAACTGCGAAACTCAAGCTTTCCAATCATGCGAACTCCTTATTAGGTCCATACGGCAAGTGCGAGAGTTTACGCTGGACCATGGGTCCTGTCTGCCCCCCCGCCGGAGCTCCGACGGGGCCCTGGGCTTTTCTATTCCACTCCTCCCGCGTTAGCGCGGAGCCCGCGTTACCTCCCTGCGTGACTGCGATATCATGGCGACGACCATGTGGAGCCCCGGCATGCGCTTTCTGACCAAGGGTTTGGGCTGGTTGTTGGTGGCCTTGGGCCTTGCGGTGGCCGCGTTCGAAGTGGCTCGGGTCTGCATGGGCAAGCACCACGACGGGACCATCAGCGTTGTCCTGAGCGCCATTCTCCTGGGCGGTGGTGCGCTGGTGTTCCGGGCGGGACGCCGGATGGAGGCGGAGGGCGCCAGCATGGACCCCGCGGACGCCGTGGCGGGCCCGTCGACGGAAGAGCGCCTTCTACGTATCGTGACCGTGGCGCGCGCGCATCAAGGGCACGTGACCGCCATCGAGGCCGCCGCTGACGGGAGGATGACCGTCGAGCAGGCGCGTGAAGAACTGGAGCGGCTGGCCAGAGACAACGCTTGCCAGATGGACGTGTCAGCCGACGGCCCGGTGGTCTTCCACTTTCCTGGATTCGAGGGTCGCGAGCAGAAGACCTAGAGCACCGAACGGTTTGAATCGGTCGCGAAAACGCGGATCTGCGTCGCATCCCTTCGTTGCTCGTCGGTCAAATACGTCGAGTATTCTCCCTCCTCGCGCCTCGGGCTGCTCGCATCTCCGCG
>JAEXQJ010000267.1 GCA_023438785.1 Pseudomonadota bacterium | reverse complement strand
GCGCCAGTCTGCGCGCGCGAAGATGTCCCCCACGATGTGCATGATGGCTCTGGCTGGTGCTCCTGCTTTGACTCCGGCGCGGTTGGCCAAGCGGCTGAAGAAGCTGCAGGTGGCCAACCCACGGGTGACGGAGATTGATGCGGAATTCGTTCACCTGGTTGACGTGGTGGAGGAGTTGCCGGCGGGCGAGCGCGTCGTGCTGGAGCGGCTGCTGCGCTACGGGCCGCGGGTGGCGAAGAAGGGGCTGCAGGGCAAGCGGCTCTTGGTCGTGCCGCGGCTGGGTACCATTTCGCCCTGGTCGTCGAAGGCGACGGATGTGGCGCGCAATTGTGGGCTGGTGCGCGTGCGACGCATCGAGCGGGGGATTTGGTACACCGTCGCGGGGACGGTCACGGATGAGGCGGCGCTCCGGGCGGGCCTGCATGACCGGATGACCGAGTCGGTGCTCACCGACGAGGCGCAGGCGGCGCGCCTGTTCGCGCATGCGCAACCCGCGCCGCTGGACACCGTGGACGTGCTGAACGGCGGGCGGGCGGCCATCGAGGCGGCCAACAGCAAGCTGGGCCTGGCCCTGGCCTCCGACGAAATCGACTACCTGGTGAGCAGCTTCCGCGGCCTGGGGCGCAATCCCACGGACGTGGAGTTGATGATGTTCGCCCAGGCCAACAGCGAGCACTGCCGCCACAAGATCTTCAACGCCGAGTTCATCATCGACGGCGAGAAGCAGCCCCGGTCGCTCTTCCAGATGATCCGCCGCAGCACCGAGGCCAGTCCGGACGGCGTGCTGTCGGCCTACAAAGACAACGCCGCCGTGATGGCGGGCTTCGAGGCCGGGCGCTTCTTCCCGGATCCCGGAAGCGGCGTGTACGACTTCCAACGCGAGCCGGTGTGCATCTTGATGAAGGTCGAGACGCACAACCACCCCACGGCCATCTCGCCCCACCCGGGCGCGGCCACCGGCTCGGGCGGCGAGATCCGCGACGAGGGCGCGGTGGGCCGCGGATCCAAACCCAAGGCCGGCCTGACGGGCTTCTCCGTCTCCAATCTGCGTCTGCCGGGTGCCGTGCAGCCCTGGGAAGAGGACTTCGGCAAGCCCAGCCGCATCGCCTCGGCGCTGGACATCATGTTGGAAGGCCCCATCGGCGGCGCGGCCTTCAACAACGAGTTCGGCCGGCCCAACCTGGCGGGCTACTTCCGCACCTTCGAGATGCAGGTCCCCGGCCCGTCCGGCCCCGAGGTGCGCGGCTACCACAAGCCCATCATGATCGCGGGCGGGTTTGGCAACATCCGCCACGAGCACATCAAGAAGGCCGAGGTCCCGGCGGGCGCGGCCATCGTGGTGCTGGGCGGCCCGGCCATGCTCATCGGCCTGGGCGGGGGCGCGGCGTCGTCCATGGCCTCGGGAGCCTCCGAGGAGGATTTGGATTTCGCCTCCGTCCAGCGCGACAACGCCGAGATGCAGCGGCGCTGTCAGGAGGTGATCGATCGCTGCTGGGCGCAGGGCGAAGAGACGCCCATCTATTCCATCCACGACGTGGGCGCGGGCGGTCTGTCCAACGCCCTGCCCGAGTTGGTGCACGACTGCGGCCGCGGCGCCGTGTTCGAGCTGCGCAAGGTCCCCAACGATGAGCCGGGCATGTCGCCCAAGGAGATCTGGTGCAACGAGGCCCAGGAACGCTACGTCCTGGCCGTGGCCGCCGATCGCCTGGACCGTTTCGCCGAGCTGTGCCGGCGCGAGCGCTGCCCGTTCGCGGTGGTGGGCCACGCCACCGCGGAGGGCCGCCTGGTGCTCACCGACTCGCACTTCGAGAACCGCCCCATCGACATGCCGCTGTCCGTGCTGCTGGGCAAGCCACCGAAGATGGTGCGCAACGTGAAACGGGCCGCTGTGCCCGCCCTGCCCTTGGACACGGCGAAGATCCAGGTGCGCGAGGCGGCCCTGCGCGTTCTGCGGCTGCCCACGGTGGCGGACAAGACCTTCCTCATCACCATCGGCGATCGCACGGTGACCGGCATGGTGTGCCGCGATCAGATGGTCGGCCCGTGGCAGGTGCCCGTGGCCGACGCGGCCGTGACCACCACCAGCTACGACGTCTTCACGGGCGAGGCCATGGCCATGGGCGAGCGCACGCCGCTGGCCCTGCTCGACGGTGCGGCCTCGGCGCGTATGGCGCTGGGCGAGGCCCTGACCAACATCGCCTCCGCCCCCATCGACGGCATCGACAAGGTGCGCCTGTCGGCCAACTGGATGTGCGCCGCGGGTCATCCGGGCGAGGACGTGCGCCTTTACGAGGCGGTGCGCGCGGTGGGCGCCGAGTTGGCCCCGGCCCTGGGCATCGCCATCCCCGTGGGCAAGGACAGCATGTCCATGAGCACGGTGTGGCGCGAGGCGGGCCAGGAGAAGAGGGTCACCGCGCCCCTGTCGCTCATCGTGAGCGCCTTCGCTCCGGTCACCGACGTGCGCCGCGCCCTGACCCCGCAGGTGCGCCTGGACAAGGGGCCGAGCGAGTTGCTGCTCATCGATCTGGGCGCGGGCCAAAACCGGCTGGGCGGCTCGGCCCTGGCCCAGGTCTACGGCCAGTTGGGTGCGCAGGCGCCTGACCTCTCGGATCCGGCGGCGTTCAAGGCCTTCTTCGCCACCATTCAATCGCTCAACCAAGCGGGTGCCCTGCTCGCCTATCACGATCGTTCGGACGGCGGCCTCTTCGCCACCTTGGTGGAGATGGCCTTCGCGGGCGGCGCGGGTCTGGACATCGATCTGGCGGACCTGCCGGGCGACGCGCTGGCCGGCCTCTTCTGCGAAGAGTTGGGCGCCGTGGTTCAGGTGCGCGACACCGACGTGGACCGCGTGCGCGCCGCCTTCGCCGAGGCGGGCCTGGGCAGTTACGTCCACCGTCTCGGGCAACCCACGGCCCACAACCGCGTGCTCATCCGGCGCGGCGGCCAAACGCTGCTCGACGAAAAACGCACCGTCCTGCGCGGCATGTGGTCCGAGACCACCTTGGCCATGCAGAGCCTGCGCGACGACGCGGCCTGCGCGGCCGAGGAGCAGGCGGCCCGCACCGATGAGAGCGATCCCGGGCGCACGGTGAAGCTGAGCTTCGACCCCGCCGAGGACGTGGCCGCGCCTTTCGTCAACCGGGGCGCCCGCCCGCGCGTGGCTATCCTGCGCGAGCAAGGCGTGAACGGTCAGGTGGAGATGGCCGCGGCCTTCCACCGCGCCGGCTTCGCATCGGTGGACGTCCACATGAGCGACATCCTGGCCGGTCGCTTCGATCTGTCGGGCTTCCGCGGCTTGGCCGCCTGTGGTGGCTTCTCGTACGGCGACGTCCTGGGCGCCGGCGAGGGTTGGGCCAAGTCCATCCTCTTCAACGCCCGCGCCCGCGCCGCGTTCGAGGCCTTCTTCGCCCGCCCCGACACCTTCACCCTGGGCGTGTGCAACGGCTGCCAGGCGGTGTCCAACCTGAAGGAGATCATCCCCGGCGCCCAGCACTGGCCGCGCTTCGTGCGCAACCGCTCGGAGCAGTTCGAGGCGCGCCTGTCCATGGTGCGCATCGAGGAGAGCCCCTCGGTCTTGCTGCGCGGGATGGCGGGCTCGATGCTGCCCATCGCCGTGGCCCACGGCGAAGGCCGCGCCGAATTCGAATCCGCCGAGCAGCAGGCGATCCTGGAGACGTCGGGGCTGGTGGCGGCGCGCTTCGTGGACAATCACGGCCGCACGGCCGAGCACTACCCCGCCAATCCCAACGGCTCGCCCGCGGCCATGACCGCCATCACCACGCCGGACGGTCGCGTGACCATCCTCATGCCTCACCCCGAGCGCGTGTTCCGCACGGTGCAGTTCTCGTGGCACCCCGACGACTGGGGCGAGGATGGCCCCTGGCTGCGCCTGTTCCGCAACGCCCGCCGGTTCGTCGGCTGAGGCGTGCACGGGCGGGGCCGTCGACTGGCCCCGCTCGACTCAGTATCATCGCCCCATGACGCTGATTATCGCGTGGATGCTGTTCCTGGGGGCTGACACCGCGGTGGCCACGCTGCCACCCGGCGTGGGCAAGGAGATGACCCAAGCGGTCATGACGCTGAACAAGGCGCTGGGCTTGGAGAGTTGGCCGGCCAAGGACGCGTGCGTGGACCGAGGCGGGCTGGAGGCCTTGGGCAAAGACGTGAGCGCGGAAGACACCAAGAAGTGCGCTGAATCCGCGCTGGCTGGTGTGCAACTGCCCGGCCTGGGCAAGACCTACGCCCTGGCCATCATCATGGCCGAGATCGGCCCGGCCACCGTGTTCGCCGTGGGCACCGAGAGCGCGGCCGGCTGGGGCGCCTACTCCTGTGATCCCACGCGCAAGTGCCGTCCAACCAAGCTGAGCGGGCCCTCGAAGCAGGCCAAGCGTCTGGCCGGCCGCTACCAGCGCGCCTGCGCCGATCCCAAGACCATCTGGTTCCCCGCCCGCGCCTGCCCCGAGTAGCCACGCGGTCACCCTGGGACCACGGCTGTGGCATTCTTTCGCCCCATGCCAAGCGCCCTCCGCCGGGATCTGCCGGCCCTCCTGCTCTCCTGTGCCGTCCTGATGACGACCCGCTCTGCTGCCGCATCCGGGGTGCTGGAGATGCTGGGGGCGCCCACCGGGGCCAACGGGCTCTCGGCCCGCCTCCTGTCCCACGGCGCGGCCGCCACCTACTTCAACCCGGCTTTGCTCCCCAGCGCCACACCCAAACTCGAAGCCGGCTTCTTCGGTCTGGCCACGCGCGGTCGCGTTCGCCTGCGGGCCCGACCAGCGGGCGTGGACGTGCCCACCTCGGTCTACGACACCATCACCGACCAGACGCAACGCCCGCGCGCCACGTCCGCCCTGACCCAGGCTCGCGGCGACACGGACGAAGACGAGGACACGCTCTACGCGGTGTTGGGCGTAGTCCGCCCGTTGGCGGGGCGCTGGCTGGCCTTCGGTTTCTATGCGCTCCTGCCCGTGAACACCTTCATGGACCAGCGCGGGTTCTTCGCCGACGAGCGCGAGCAGTACTTCTCCAACCAGCTCCACTTCGAGCTCATGGGGGATCGCTTGCGCTCATCCAGCTTCGCGGTGGCGCTGGGCAGCCAGCTCAACGATTGGCTGTCCGTGGGCGCGGGCATCGACATCGCCATCTTCACGCGCAGCACGATGGCCGTGTACCTGCCGGACACCCTGCACCAGGAGGCCATCCTTCTCGACGCGGACGTACGGTCGGACAGCAAGTTCAAGCCTTACTTCGGCGTTTCCGCACATCCCACGGAAAGAACGACGGTTTTTGCCACCCTGCACATGGGAATCAGCAATGAGACCCAGGGCTTCAACAGCATCCGCTACTGGAACTTCGATGCTTACCCGGCGGGCCAGGATCATGTGCCCCAGGTCTATGTCCTGTCCCAGGGCTTCGAGCCCACGCGCATCGGCACGGGAGCCGGCCTGGCGGGCCCGCGCATGGACGATGGACGGCTGCCCTGGGAGTTGGGCCTGCAGCTCGTGCTGGAGCGTTGGTCGACGTACCACGACCGCCACGGCGAGGCCCCGGCCGACCAATGGCACGACACGCTCAGCATCGTGGCGGGAGGCAACCTGGCTTGGAAACAGCGTCGCCTATCCCTGGATTTGGGCTGGGTGCCCTCGCCCGTGCCGGATCAGACCGGTCGTTCCAACTACGTGGACAACTCACGCGTGGGGGGCGCTGCGGGCATCGAGGCCCCCATCGACATGCTGGGCCGGGAGGTGGAGGCGGGCTTCTACCTCTTCGGCTCGTTCTTCATTCCCCGCCAGGTCACCAAGCGCGCCGACGCGCCCCACCCCGTGGTCGACGAATTCCCGGACACGGCCATCGACATCCGCACGAACCTGCCGGCCAGCGGGACGGCCGGCCTGCAGACCAACAACCCCGGCTACCCCGGCTTCTCCAGCCGCGGCTACATGGTGGGCGCCGGGGTGTCGCTGCGAATCGCGCGTTGACGGGTGGCCGGGCCTGAAGGCCGAACCCTACGATCCGAACAGCGTGCTCTGGTTGGCGCGAACCCACGGGCAAGTGGTCGTGTCCGCCACCTTGACCATGACGAAGCCGCTGCTGCAGGGCGCGGGATCCTGGTTCGATGTGGATGAACCGTAGAGCGTCTTGATCATCGCCGGCATGGA
>JAEXQJ010000255.1 GCA_023438785.1 Pseudomonadota bacterium | reverse complement strand
GTCTTCGCGGGGTTCGACCATGACTTCCGCGACCACGGCGGCTGGTTCGCCACATACGGCATCGGCTACATCACGCACGAGGAACTGCCCCAATCGGTGAAGAATCTGTTGGAACGCTACGGCTCCTCGGAGCCCAGCACCGGAGCCCCCATCAAGCTGATGGTTGGATTGGGCTACCGCGTGGGCGGGCGCTAATCGAGCCGAAGGCCGAACAACGGGCGAGCCGCCTGCCTCACAGGATGGGCAGGCCGTCGGGGGTGTATCTCAGCTTGCCTTTGTTCTTGGTCTTGCCGTCGGCCGCGCGGCGCTTGGGAGGCTCCGGGCGCTCTGTCTTGCGCGCTCGGGGAGCGGCCGCGTCTTGGGGCATGCCGGCGGCGGGCACGGCGGCTTCGGACGCGCGGCCTGCATCGGGCGCCGCCGGCCCGGGCGACGGCACCACGGCCGGCGCGACGGGCGGTGAGCTCGCGGCGGGAGCCGGCGTCTCTTTCTCGACGGCCGTCGCGGCCCCGCGTTGGCCCACGATGGTTCGGCCCCCCAGCAAAGCCGCGCCTGCCAGCCCGCCCACCCGGCCGGCCCCGAATAACACGCGCCGCAGGGTCTGCCGCTGCTGGAGCGTGACCGCATTCAGCGACGCGCTTTCGTTGGACGGCACCCACTGGGGTACGACCGCCGCACTCGGCCCGACGGGCGCGGCCGGTGCTTCCAAGACAGCACTCCGCGTGGGCCGAAGCTGCCACTCCGCGGGCCGAGGTTCAGGACGATCCACTGTGCAGACCGCCTGCGGATCCGCATCCGTCTTGTCCAGGCCGCCCGCCACCGTCCAGGGGGCTGACGGCAGGCGCGAGGCGAGCTCGACCTCCCCCGCCGCGAGGTAGTGGTCGCTCCACTGTCGCTTGCTGGGTTCGGAGGCCAGGGGCAAAAACGCCGCACCCATTTCTCGCACCGATGCGAAGCGGTCCTCGGGGCTGACGGCCATCGCCTTCTCGATGATCGCCTCGAACCCGGCCACCAGTTCGGGGCGCAGATCGCGGACGGGACGATGGCGTCCTTCCACGATGTTGCGAATCAAGGCGTACAGGTTCTCGCCCGCATTGGGGGTCACCTGGGTCACACATTCGTAAAGCACGACGCCCAACGAGTACTGGTCGCTGCGCGCATCCAAGTCGCGTCGGCCGGCGGCCTGCTCGGGGGAGAGGTACTGCGACGTGCCCACGATGTCGCCGGTCTCGGTCAGCTCACTGGTCTCGCCGGTCAGCTTGGAAATGCCGAAATCGAGCACCTTGGGCCGCTCGCCGAACCAGTCCTGCGCCAGGAAGATGTTGCTCGGCTTGAGGTCGCGATGAACGATCCCAGCCCGGTGAGCGGCGTGCACGCCGGCGCAGACCGACAGCATGATGTCGGCCGTGCGCTCGACGGTGAGCGGGGCGCGCGCGATAGCCGCGGCCAGGGTCTCCCCGCGCAAGTACTCCATGGCCATGTAGGCCACGCCCCGATCCACGCCGAAGGCGTGCACGGCCACCACGTTCGGGTGGAGCAACTGGGCGGCCGCTTGCGCCTCCAATTTGAAGCGTGCCACCGCCGCCTCTCGGTTCGCCATGCCCGCGGTGAGCGTCTTGAGAGCCACCGTCCGACTCAGTTGCGTGTCGACGGCCTCATAGACCGCCCCCATGCCTCCGCGCCCCATGAGGCGCAGAATCTCGAAGCCACCGAGTCGTGTCCCGGCAGCGTAGAGATCCCGATCCGGCGCCGGGGCGTCCGCTGTGAGGACCGGCCCCGAGGGCGCCTCGGCCAAGACGGCCTGCACGGCGGGCGGGCCGATCGGCACGGATTGCGAAATCGGGGCCACGGCTCCCGGTCGCAGAGCGCGGGTGGCGGGGACAGCCGTACCGTTACTCACCGTCGAGGGCGGTGTTGCGCCCTTCCAGGTGGACGTGCGAGGCGTGCCCACTGTCTCGGTCTGGCCAGAATCCTTCTCACCGCTCATGGAGCGCCGCCCGATTGCGACGCCCGAATACTACCCTCGGATGAAGCGCGTGGCCAGACGGTGACCTGGGAGGCTCTTGCGCAGAGGCGAACCGAGCTTTCGGAGCGCGGCCGAGCCGGAGCTTGTGCTAGGCGGAAATCAGCCGCAATTGCCGACAGCGGGCCGGGCGGGGAACGGTGATTGGATAGCGATTGGAGAAACAGCCGTCGCACAGCCCGCGATGCTCGTCTTTGCTCGACGCCGCACTGACCGCCTGGTGCAAACCAGCCAACGACAGATAGCCCAGCGTATCGGCACCCACGAAGCGGCAGATCTCCTCCACACTGTGCGAGCTGGCGATGAGCTTCTCGCGATCGGGGGTATCGATGCCGTAGTGACACGGACCGATGGTGGGTGGCGAGCTGATGCGCAGGTGAACCTCCTTCGCGCCCGCCGACCGGATCATGCCGATGATCTTGCCCGACGTGGTGCCGCGCACGATGGAGTCGTCCACCACCACCACGCGCTTTCCAGCCAGCTCATCACGCACGGGCGACAACTTCAGCTTCACGCCGAAGTGGCGGATGGACTCGGAGGGCTCGATGAAGGTGCGCCCCACGTAGTGCGAACGCACCAGGCCCTGTCCAAAAGGAATGCCGCTCTCACGCGCGTAGCCGATGGCGGCCGCGGTGCCCGAGTCCGGCACCGGGATGACCAGATCCGCGGGCACGGGATGCTCGACGGCCAGGCGCCTCCCCATGCTCTCGCGCGCCAGGTGCACCGATTGGCCCGCGATGGTCGAATCGGGACGCGCGAAGTAGATCCATTCGAAGACGCACCGGCGCGGTGCCTCGGCGACGAAGGGGAACACACTGCGCGGCCCTTTCTCGTCGATGATGACCATCTCGCCGGGCGCGATGTCGCGGACGAACTGGGCGCCGATGAGGTCAAAGGCGCACGTCTCGGAGGACACCACCCACCCCTTCTTCTCGTGCTTTCCCAGCGAGAGGGGACGGATGCCCATGGGATCGCGGACGGCCACCAGCATGGACTCGGAAAGGAAGGCGATCGAGTAGGCGCCGTGAACCGCGCGCAGGGCCTCTGCCATGCGGTTAGGCAGTTCGCCCTGATGGGAGCGGGCGATGAGGTGCAAGATGATTTCGGTGTCGCTGGTGGTCTGGAAGATGGAGCCCGCGTCTTCCAGACGGCGGCGCACCTCGTCCGCGTCGACCAGGTTGCCGTTGTGAGCGATGGCCAGAGAGCCACCCGAATACTCGATGGCGATGGGTTGGGCGTTCTTGTACGAAGAATCACCGGAGGTCGAATAGCGGACGTGGCCGACGGCCGCGAACCCGGGGAGCCCACGCAGGCGCTGCTGGGTGAAGATCTCCCCCACGTGACCCATCTCGCGAACCCAGCGGAGCCGCTCACCATCGGTGCAGACGATGCCGGCCGATTCCTGTCCGCGATGCTGAAGCGCGTGGAGGCCGAGGTAGGCGAGGTTTGCTGCTTCGGGGTGGCCGTAGATGCCAATCACGCCGCACATGGGCGGCCGAACGTACCACACGCAACGGGAAAAGCATCATCCGCGCGGCGTGATTTCCAAGCCGCGGACCGCCGTGGTCGAATCACCCTTCCCCATCTCGGATTCACCTCGTCAAACGGCCCTGCCC
>JAEXQJ010000285.1 GCA_023438785.1 Pseudomonadota bacterium | reverse complement strand
GTGGAGCAGATTCGTCAGGCCATCCGGCGCCAGGACACGCACGCGCCGGGACCCGACGTCATCGGCCAGGTGGTCACCGTGTTCGATCTGCTGCCCGGCACGCCCGAGGTTCAGCAACGCAAGCTGGCCACCATCGCCAAGCTGCGCAAGCTGGCTGCCGATCCCGACTTGGCGGTGCTCGACGCCGAGGATCGCCGCCAAATCGAGGCCGCCACACCGCCCGATAATCTGCGCGTCCTCGGTCCCGCCGACTTGCCACCCTTGGCCCGCCGCCCGTTCACCGAGGTGGACGGGAGCGTGGGTCGGGTGGTGCTGGTCTATCCCGTCGAGACGGGGCTAAGCGTGTGGAACGGCCGCGACCTGATGCGCATCGGGTCGGTGATGCAACGGCTCGATTTGGGTGACGGGACCAGCGTGGACACGGCGGGGGCGGCGGTGATCTTCGGCTCCATGATCCGCTCCGTGCTTCACGACGGACCGGTGGCCACGGTGGCCTCCATCATCGCCGTGCTGTTCATCATCTTCGTGGCCCTGCGCCCCTGGCGATGGGCGGCCTTGGCGGCCATGGCGTTGGCCCTGGGCATGGCCTGGATGGTGGGCGCGGCGGGGTGGGCCGGGGTGCGCGTGACGTTCCTCAACTTCATCGCCCTGCCCATCACTTTCGGCATTGGCGTGGAGTACGCTGTCAACGTGACCTCACGCTACCGCGAACGCTTCGATGTGAGCGACGCGATCTCCTCGACGGGCGGGGCAGTGGCCATGTGCTCATGGACCACCATCGTGGGCTATGGATCGCTCCTGGCCGCGCAGAACCAGGCGCTACAAGGATTCGGTGCCATGGCCATCCTGGGCGAAGTGGCTTGCCTGACCGCCGCGGTGGTCGCCCTGCCGGCCGTGCTGCGCCTGCGGGCCATCCGGTAGACCCATGTCCGTGTTGAGCGCCCTGGCCGTCACCGCGGGTTCGAATGGCTTCGACCTGCTCACGGACCTGGCGCTCATCCTGTGCGTGGCCGCGCTGACCACGGTGCTCTTCCAGCGCATTCGTCAGCCCGTGGTCTTGGGCTATGTGCTGGCCGGCGTGATCGTCGGGCCGCATCTGCCCATTCCGTTGTTCGCCCACGAGGACGTGGCGCACACACTCTCCGAGCTGGGCGTGATTCTGCTCATGTTCTCGCTGGGCTTGGAATTCAGCCTGCGTCGCCTGATTCGCATCGGCCCCACCGCGGGCCTCATTGCCGTCATCCAGTGCTCGCTCATGCTCCTCTTCGGCTACGTGACCGGCGTGGCCTTTGGCTGGACGGCCCTCGAGAGTCTGTTCACGGGAGCCATCGTCGCCATCTCCAGCACCACGATCATCGTGAAGGCGTTTGCCGAGCAAGGCATCGGCGGGCGCATCTCCGAGTTGGTCTTCGGCGTGCTCATCTTCGAGGACCTGATTGGCATTCTGCTCATCGCCATTCTCACCACGGTGGGCTCGGGTGCGGCGCTCTCCGCCGGGGATCTGGCCAAGACGGCGGGCCGCCTCGTCGGGTTCATTGTGGTCCTGCTCATCGTGGGCATGTTGGTGGTGCCGCGGGCCATGCGCATGGTCGTGCGCCTGGGACGCAAGGAGACCATCGTGGTGGCCAGCGTGGGCCTGTGCTTCGGCTTCGCCCTGCTGGCGCGCGCCTTCGGCTACTCGGTGGCCCTGGGCGCCTTCATGGGCGGCGCGCTGGTCGCCGAATCGGGCCAGACGCACGCCATCGAGAGTGCGACAGAGCCGGTCCGCGATGTGTTCGCGGCGATCTTCTTCGTCTCCGTGGGCATGCTCATCGATCCGACGCTCGTCGCCCAACACTGGGTCGCGGTGTTGGTGATCACCGGCGTGGTCGTGGTGGGCAAGTTGCTGAGCGTGAGCATGGGTGCCTTCCTCGCCGGCTACGGCATCCGCACCTCCGTGCAGGCCGGGATGAGCCTGGCCCAGATCGGAGAGTTCTCCTTCATCATCGCCGGCCTCGGCCTCAGCTTGGGCGCCACGGGGACGTTCCTCTATCCGGTGGCGGTCACCGTGTCAGCGCTGACCACCTTGCTCACCCCGTGGCTGATCCGTGGCTCGGGGCGCCTGGCCGACCAGGTGGATCGATGCCTGCCGCGCGCCATCCAGACCTATGCCGCCCTGTACGGCTCCTGGGTGCAGGGCCTGCGGCACGCACGAGCCCAGGCCACGGCTGGGGCCCGCATCCGTCGTCGGGTGGGTTGGCTGGTTCTGGACTTGCTGGTCGTTGGCGCCATCGTGGCGGGCGCATCGGTGCTCGCGCCACGGGCCACGCAGTGGGCGCGTACGACCCTCGGGCTCGGCGTGGGCCTGAGCCGCCTGGTGCTGGGCGTGGCCACGCTGGCCCTGCTCATTCCGTTCGTGCTCGGGGCCGTCCGCATTTCGCGCGCCCTGGCTCGTACGCTGGCGGCGCAGGCGCTGCCCGAGAATACGGGCGCGCTGGATCTGGCGGCCGCGCCTCGCCGCGCTCTGCTGGTAACCATTCAGCTCACCATCCTCTTGGTAGGGGGCGGTCCGCTGGTGGCGATCCTGCAACCCTTCTATCCCTCCGTGCCAGGCGCGGCCGTGATGCTCGGCTTCGTGGCTGTGCTCGTGTACCCCTTGTGGCGCAGCGCCGGCAACTTGCACGGACACGCGCGGGCCGGGGCCCAGGTTCTCCTGGAGGCGCTGGCCTCGCAGAGCAGTGAGGGCGAAAGCCCGGAAAAAGCGCGGGCGCTGGTTCCAGGTTTGGGCGAGGCCTGCATCGTGCGTTTGCAGGCGGGTTGGCCCGCGGTGGGACTATCCCTCAAGCAGATCGGATTGCGCAGCCGAACCGGGGCCACGGTGATCGCCATACAGCGAGAGCCCGGCGAGGTTCTCTACCCCGACGCCGACGATGTGCTGCGAGCTGGCGACCTCCTGGTCTTGACCGGGACAGCCGACAGTGTGCAGTCCGCGCGGGACACGCTACAGCGAACGCCGGCCTGAGCCCTCCGGGCCGGTTCTGGCCCCCTGCAATCAACCGCCGGAAGGAGGTGTCAGAGTCCTATTGGATGTACCCCAACGTTCACACAATAGGAGTGAGAGGCATGCTAAAGCGGGGCCTTTTTCGTATTCCCCTGGCCGTAGTACTCGGACTTGCTGCCTGCTCGTCCGACCCTTCCGACACTACGCCCTCATCCACGGGCGGAACAACGGGAGGCGGCGGATCTGGCGGGCAACAGACCTCGGGCGGTAACTCGGGAAGTGGGGGTAGCCGCACGGGCGGAACAACTGGCGGTGCGGGCAGCTCGGCCGGCTCCGGCGGCAGTGGTGGTGGTGGTGGCCAGAGTTCCGGCGGAACCGGCGGAAGGGGCTCCGGCGGAAGGACCGGAACGGGTGGCGACCAGACCACGGGTGGCTCCTCTGCAAGCGGTGGCACCCAAGATACGGGCGGAACCGGCGGTGGCCCGAGCGGCGGAACCGGAGGTAGCCCGAGCGGCGGAACGACCGGAACCGGTGGCAGCCCGGCCTCCGGCGGATCCTCAGGAAGCGGTGGCAGCCAGGGTTCGGGCGGAACCGGCGGTAGCTCGAGTGGCGGAACGACGGGGACGGGCGGCGCTACCAGCGACTACGACACGGTGGCCTCGACGGGCGAATTCAGCTTCTTCGCGGTCAGTATGAAGTTCATCAAGTCCAAGGCCCCTTGTGAGGGCACCGACGGCAAGACCTGCCTAGGTGGCTTGGGCGGTGATTTGCGTAACGGCAAGGCCAACGGCATCGACGGTGCGGACTCGCTTTGTACCGAGGCGGCCCAGTTGGCGAATCCCGGTGACAAGCACCTTTGGCGGGCCTTTTTGAGCGCGAGCAACTACAACGGCGCCGTGCTGAACGCCATCGATCGCATCGGAACCGGCCCGTGGTACAGCGCGCCGCCCGCGTACCAGAAGAAGACCAACTACGCCTCGGAAGGGCTTCTTGTGGCCCGCAACAAGGAAGGCCTGCTCGGCACGCGACCCGCCGGCGATACGACGACCATCGTCTACAACGGCATCAATCAAAGCCGGGGTTCGGGCGCCGCCCAATCCTGGCCCTTCAGTCAGTGCCTCACCAATGAATACGGCTATTGCGTACAAGCGGATGGGGACACGCACGACACGCTGACCGGTACGAACAACGATGGCACGTACGCCGGCAGCAAGACGGCCACTTGCGATGACTGGACGAACAAGACCAAGGGCTATGGCTCGCCCGCCTATGGGCATACCTGGCCACGGCAATTGAACGCCACAGACAACGCTGCGAAGTGGATCAACATCGGCGAAAAGATGAATGCTTGTGGCGCGATCATGAACGTCAGCACGACCAACTACGGTGGCGGAATGGGCGGTGGAGGCCTGACCGGTGACACGACCTACGCCGGCGGCGTCGGCAGCGGTGGCGGGTACGGCAATTTCTACTGCTTCGCCTACATCACGGGTTCGGAGTAGAGGCTTCGCCCGGCTTCAGGAATCGGCTGGATGTGCTAGTCAGTGTCCATGTCTCGCTATCCAGCCTTCTTCTCGCTGGGTCTGATCTTGGCCCTGAGTTGCGGCGGTGATCCAGGGCCAGGTGAGGACGACTCGCGCGCCGAGGCGGGAGCGACGGACAGCGTTCTTGACAGCCCGGCTGGCACCGACGACGCCGTCACGACCGGCGATGCCGCGTGGGACGAAGTCGCCGCTGGCTCGGGCGACGGAGGGGTTGGCGAGGATGCAAACGACGCGGCCTCATGCACATCGGCCCGCTGGGTCCTGGTGGACGCCGTGCCCAACGCGCGCCAGCTCGGTGCGGTTCCTCTTGCCCACGGCGAAACGGTTGCCTGCGACGAGCTCTACCGTGGCTCGTCGCTGTCCGCGCTGACGCTGGAGGGTTGCCAGCAGTTTGCCGCCACGGGGATCAAGACCGTCATCGATGTCCGCTCCCTCGCAGAACAGGCCGCACCGCCCGCGGAATGTGTGACCGGACAGTCCAAGCTCATCTCGGCCCCGTTGCCCATCCCGTATGACGTGAGCCCGACGGACTACCTCGCGATCCTCTACACGGCGCCTTCGATGCGGCTCATCTTCACCACCCTGGCGGATGCCGCCGCCTATCCCGTGTACTACCACTGCCTGTACGGCAAAGACCGCACGGGCGTCGTGACCGCGGTCATCCTCTCCGCATTGGGCGCCTCGCGAGAAACCATTCAGGCCGAATACGCCCTGACCGGTGAATCGGGGTTCGCGTACTATCCGCGGAGCCTGAATGCCGTGCTCGACGAGATCGACCGCATCGGCGGCGTCGATGCCTATTTCGCGCACATCGGTGTTCCGAAGGAGCAGGTGCAGGCCATGCGCAGCATTCTTGTGCGCCCGCCTGTACGCTGATCGTCCGACCGCGGCTCGCGCCGCCCCGGCTACGAGCCGCGTTGGCCGGGGCAGCGGGTCCGCGCGCGCACCGACGCAGCCCTCCAGAATGTGGCTGAATTCGTACATTCTGGCGTGGAGTTTCATCGTGCCAGCATGGGTGCCAGTCGAGGTCCCCGGTGCAAGCGAGCAGCACGAGATCGACACGTCAGCTTCGGCGCTCGCTTCGCGCCTGTATGGCTGAAGGGCTGGTTGCCGAGGTCGCCAGCGCGTGCAGCGGCGGCGCGGTGCTGACCGGGTGGGCCATTCATCTGCAGGCCGGGCCGCTGCTCACCGGACTGGTCATGGCTCTGCCTCAGATGGCGCAGCTCCTCCAGCTCCCGGCCGCCTGGACCACGTCGCACTTCGGCTCGCGCAGAGTGGCCATCGTGTTGGTGGCGGCACAGCGACAGGTGGGGCTACCGCTGATGGCGCTGCCATTTTTGCCCATTTCCGTCGACACGCAGAGGAGCGTTCTCGTCACGGTGGCCCTGCTGGCGGCGGTGCTGGGCGTGCTGGGCAACAACGCCTGGGTGTCGTGGATGGGCGACCTGATCCCGTCGCGCTTGCGCGGTCGTTATTTCGGGCGGCGCACGGCCCTGTGCACCATGGGTGGGGCGCTGGCCTCAGCGGGCGCGGGTGTGCTGCTCGATCGCGCGCATGGGCACGGCTGGGGTGGGCAGGGGCTGGCGCTATTGCAGGTCCTGACCTGCGCGAGCGGCGTCTTGAGCACCGTGCTCATGGCGCGCCAGCACGCGGGCCGCTCGGGCTGCTCGACGGGCGAATCGGTGTGGCGGCGCGCCCTGCAGCCGGTGCGCGATCCCTCGGTGCGGGGCTTCCTCACCTATCTTGTGGCCTGGAACGTGGCCGTCGGCGTGGCGAGCAGCTACTTCTCGCTCTTCATGCTCCATGACCTGGGCATGGGGTTCACCTGGGTGGCCTTGCAAGGCGCGGGCGTGGCCGTGGTGCGCATGGTGGCCGCGCCAGCCTGGGGCGGCGTGATCGATCGCGTGGGACCACGCCCGGTTCTGGTGGCTTGCTCATTCGGCATCGGCGTGATCCCGTTCATCTGGCTTCTGCCCACGCCGGACTGCCTGTGGCCGCTGGCCATCGACTGTGTGCTGACGGGAATCCTGTGGTCAGGTCACAGCCTGGCCGCCTTCAACCTGCCCCTGGCGGTCACACCCATTGACGGTCGGCCATTCTATCTGGCCATCTTCGCCACGGCGGCCGGTGCGGCATTGACCCTGGCTACCACGGCCGGCGGCCTGCTGGCGCGGGCCCTGCCCGCCGAGGTCAGCCTGGGCGGCCACGAGATGGGCAACCTGCAGGTGCTCTTCGCGCTCTCGGGCGTGCTGCGCCTGGGCGCGTCGCTGGTCGCTCTGCGCATCCAACACGCGTCAGGTCGCGATGTGCTCACGGTGGTGCGCGCCGCGCGGGCGGTCCTGCCGGGGGCCGTGCGCCAGATCCGCCACAGCGTGGCGCGCCGAGCGGCGTGAGAGCCGCACGGAGCGCGGCTCAACCTCGCGTTGAGGAGTCAAGGCAAGAGCGCCGGCCGCCGCGAAGGGCCATGAGGGAGGCTCACCTCAGCGCAGGCATTCCTTGCTGATCTGCGCGACAGACCGCGCCTTCTCGACGCATGCTCTCGCGCCGGCTGGCAGCAGCCGATGGCCTTCGCACATGGAGATCTCGGATCGCAGGGCCGCCCGGAGCTCCTCGCTCTTGCGTTGTCGAAGTGCGGGATCGTGAAACCCGCGCGCTTCGAGCTCCAGGGTCACGATGCGATCGAAGACGAAAGCACAGTCGTCGGCGCGCGCGCGGTCCCCACAGCCCGCGAGCCCAAGCAGGCTCACCACCGTCGCCGCGACCAGGAGCCATGTCCGCGCGCAAGTCCCTCGCCGCGTCTCACCCATGGGCATCATCGCGTGAACCGCACTCGAATCGGCCGGGAGACCGCGTGAACCGCGCGGCCTGCTCGATCCCGCGTGGTATGAATTTCGATTGCAGCGCGCAGCGCCGTGCGGCCTCGCCAAACTGACCCTGGTTCCCCGTTCATCCACGCCCAGGCGATAGTTGGCCGACCCAGCGAAGGCAAAGTCTCCTTGGGAGCCGCACACAACGCTTGTTGGAGCAAGTGTCAGCGGGGCTAGCGCAGTCCGAATCGGTGCGGCAGTTGGTCAGGCATTGGGTGCCGCTGCAGACGTAGGGCGCACAGTCCAGTCTGAACTGGGCCTTGCAGACGCCATGACCGTCGCAGACGGATGCGAGGCCGCGGTTGCTCGGCTGCTCCTGCTCGTGACGCCCGCTTCTCGGCGCGGTTCGGCCACCCCCACCTGCTCGAGCACACGTGGCGCGAGGAAAGAGGCCGGGCTACCCGCGCATCTTGGCCCGGAAGGCGCGCAGGCGGGCGCTACCGCCACCTTGAGAGAGTTCCTGGAAGAGGAGCCCGCGGAAGACCATGGCGTAGTGCAGGCCGAAGAGGATGAGCGGCCAAGCCCACATGGGCCAGGCCATCACCATGGCGGCCAACCCCATGGGCGACGAGAACGTGTTGCCATAGACCACCAGCAACTCGGCGGGGTGGTTCACGGCGAGCTGGCCCGTCGGCCAGAGCAGCAGGGAGGCGAACACCAGGTTGGGCAGCAGCCAGACCAGCGGGTGGGCCATCATGAAGCGCCCCGAGTCGATGAGGAGCGCGAAGGAACGCGAGTGTCCCTGATAGAGGAGCTCGGGCACCGGGTTGAAGAAGAAGGCGATGGCGATGCCCAGGATGGCGTGGATGCGCGCCCCCTGCGAGCTGGCCAGGGCCGGGCCCATGAGCAGCGAGATGATCCAGAAGGCAAACATCACGCTGATCACGTCCCAGAAGCGCGCGCCGAAGGTGCGGCGAAAGTCGTCCCAGCGCAGGCGAATTTTGCTGCCCGCCACGGCCTGCGCGGCGAGCTCCAGGTAGCTCGACCAACACGCCGCCACCACCATGCCGAGGAGGAATCCGCCCACGAAGCCGAGTCGCCCGAAGAGCATGCCCGCGGCCAAGATGAGGGCGGCATAAACGAAGAATGACAGCGCCACGGGCCAAGCCCGCACGGCACGCCGAGCCGCGAGAACGGCCACGTCACGGTAGAGCATCAGCATTTGGGACGACAGGCTAGCAGGCCTGCGCCTCGACGCGAGAGCAAGGCGTGGGCTCAGGGCTGGACCAACGTCGCGGCCACGGGCGCTTCGCCGGTCTGCTCCCCCGTCTGCGCCCCCCGTCCGCGAGCCCGCCCCACGAGCACCAGCCACGTCAACACCGCCAGCCACGCCGACAAGCTGACCACCAGCCCGAACCAGAAGATGCCTGGCGAGAAGCGCGTCTGGACGCGATGCACGCCCGCCTCGACGGTGAAGGCCCGCAGGCCGCCCGCCACCGAGGCCATGGGCCGCCAGGGGCCGTCATCCACGCGAGCCCGCCAACCCGGGAAATACATCTCGTTGAAGACCAGCGTGGTGGGCTCCTTGAGGGTCACCGTGTACTCCACGCGATCGGGAATGTACCGCCCGATGAGGAACGGAACCGGTTGCGCCGCGGCCTCGAACTGGCGACCGTCCGTGGGAATGCGCGCCGCCTGGCCAGCCGGGAAGCCGACCACGCGCTTGCCCTCCAGCAAGAAGTGACGGAAGCCGGTGGCCACCAAGGCGTCCAGGCTCTTCAGGCGGAAAGGCGCATAGCAGGGCAGATAGAACTTCTTCGTCAGGAATGCGGCGTTGGATTCCGGATCGTCCATGCGACTGCCGTCCTTGCGCGGCAGCAGGGCGTCGCGCGGGTCGAACACGGACGCGTGCATGCGCTCGTAGTCGAGCAGCCCCAGCCCGGCCAGCGGGCGCGCGAACAACGGGGCATCGGCGGTCGTGTGCAGGCCCGAATCGAGGGCCGCCAAGCTGAGCAGCCCGGCCACCACCATGGTCGGCTTGGATGCGCGAGCGAGCACGACCCAGGCCAGGCCCAGGATGGCCAGCTCGGCCAGCAGGGTGGCGTTGAAGGACCGCGCGAGGCCCTCCGCGGTCACGCTGGGGAAGAGCGCCGATCGCCCCCACAGCAGGCCCACCACCATGAGGATAATCAAAGCGACCAGCAACCTGACCAAGCGGCGGCGTGCCTCCGCGGCTTCACGCACCAGCACCAGCCCGTGCCCTGCCAGAAGGCATCCGGCCAGAGCCGCCACCGCCCGGCTGTCGCCCGACGGGAAGCGCGACAGATTCAGGAAAGGCAGCCAGTTGTGCATGGCCACCCGCAGGAAGAAGTCGCCGCCTAGGGTCATCAACAGCGCCGCCACGGCCCCGATAGCCAAGGCCGGCACGTGCCGCGCGCCACGCCCCAGACAGGCCACCAGCGCCAAGGCCAACGCCACGATGCCGAAATAGAGGCCGCGCATGGACATGTCGGCGATCGCGCCATCGGGAGGATAGACGGTCGAAACGCCAAAAATCAGGTGCGTGAAATCGGCGAAGCTCAGGCGCTGGTGAAGGGCCAGGTCGAGCACAAGGGGTGTGCCGCGCGCGAAGACGTCGCGATACACGACCACGGGCAGCCAGTAGCCCAGCGTCAGGATCATGCCCGCGCCGATGGAGATCCCCAGGCTGCGCAGGAAACGCCGTCTGGCCGCCGCATCCGCACACTCGGAACGAAGGAGCCACACGGCCCAGGCGCCGAACCACAGCGGACTGAGCAGCACCACCCCGGGATAGCCAATGACAACCAGGAGGGCGAGGAGGATGGCCAGAAT
The DNA here is from genome assembly GCA_023438785.1 of Pseudomonadota bacterium. GTDB lineage: Bacteria > Myxococcota_A > Polyangia > Fen-1088 > Fen-1088 > Fen-1137. The sequence goes on along the minus strand of JAEXQJ010000285.1, from coordinate 5,569 downwards.
CGGCCGCGCCTCGCGAGCCCCGCGCGCCGCCCGGGTTATGGCCCAGAAGGTCCAGGGAAAGAGCGAAAACGCATTGATCAGATCCAGGTGCTGGGCGTTGCACAGCCGCGCGCTGGTGAAGTTGAAGGCCACGGCGGTGAGCAGCGCCGCCCAGCGATCCTTCCAAAGGATGAACGCGAAGGCGTAGGCCCCTATCGAGCCCACCAGCACGGTCACGAACAACTGCCGCTGCGCGGTCAGCAGGTCGTAGCCGCCGAACAGCGACACCAGCCACGTGATGGGCGACCACAGCTCGCTCTGCGGGTTGAGAAAGAAGGGCGTGCCCGCGTGACCATAGGGGAACCAAATGGGCCAGGCGCCCACACGCAGGCTGTCGCTGATGAACACCAGGAAGCGCGAGTAGGACGACGGGAAGTCGAAGGGCACGGCGAGATCGGGCAGGCCATCCCGCCCGCTCAAGCTGCGTGCCAGCACCACCACGTGCAGAAGCGTCAGAGCGAACAGGGGCCAGGCGTGCTCGCGCAGGGGTAGCCGTTTGAGCCAATCACGCAGGCGCTGCAAAGTGTCTTTCATGATCTAGGAAGCCGGCGCACCAACGGCGCCCAGGGGCGAAGGGTGACCTGCGACAGCATGGACAGGGCGGAACATAGCTGACCGCCCCCGAGCGCTTCAAGGAATCGGCCGGATTGACAGACAGCGTCAAGAAGATTCGTGAGCCGCGGCTTATGCATCGCGACTCTTTGGAGGCGGAGAGGCCTTTTGTCCACCGCCGTCCAACTGCAGCACGTCGCGCCCAGCCCGGACAGCGAAGAGGGCTTCCCCCGGATGTCGTTCAACGCGATCATTCGGCCTATGCCGGGCCCCGTGCTCGCCCCCCAGATAGAGCCCGCCCCTGACCAGGGCGTGGCCGCGCTGGTGCGGGCAGCGCGCGCCGGTGACAGCCGGGCCTGCCGCGAGATCTGGGCACGCCACGCGGGCCTGGTGCAACGGCTGGTGCGGCGCTTTTTCGGACCGGGCCCCGATCTGGCTGACGTGTGCCAGGAGGCTTTTCTGCGCGTCTTCCGCCGACTGGGCGAGCTGCGCGAACCAGCCGCCTTGCCCGGCTTCATCACGGGAATCACCTTGGGCGTGGCCCGCAACGAGGCCCGCCGCCGTCGCATTCGCGCCTTGGTGGGCCTGGCCTCGCCCGAGGAACTGTCGACCGTGGCCACCGCCGAGACCCAAGCTGCCGAATCGCGCGAGGCCGTGCGGGCACTATACCGCTTGCTCGATGGCCTGAGCGCCGAGGATCGTTCGCTGTTCGTAGCCCGCTACATCGAGAAGATGGAATTGACCGAGGTGGCCGCGGCACACGAGCTCAGCCTGTCCACGCTCAAGCGCCGCCTCAGCCGGTTGGCCGGACGCGTGAATGGGCGCTTGCAGTCCGAACCCGCTCTGGCCACCTACGCCGGGCTGTTGGGAGGGGCAGAGTGATGCAGGGCTCACGAGAGCAAGCCGACGAGCTCCGCTGCCATGAGTTGGGCGATCTGGCCGCCTCGGCGTTGCCCGAGGTCCCCGTCAGCCGGGACGAATGGACGCGCCTGGAGCGCAGGCTCGGCCCCCGCACGCGCCAACGCCGCTGGCTCCTGCTCGCGCCAGCATTCGCGTCCTTGATCTTCGTCGGCGTGCAGGCCCGCCGCACGCTGAGCATGGACGTGCAAGGTTGCGAGCGCACCGAGGACGGATTGCGGGTTGCCGCCCAGGCCGAGGGCCACTTGGCCTTCGACGACGGCACGCGCATCACGCTGTCCAAGCGGACGAGCGGCCGCGTGCAGGCCCATGGTTTCCGACGGGGCGCACATCTGGAACTGCGCGAGGGCCGTTTGGATCTGGCGGTCGTGCATCGCTGGTTCGGTCGCTGGGAGGTGACCGCCGGGCCGTTCCAGGTGCTGGTCACGGGCACGCGCTTCGCCGTGGATTGGTCACCCGCCGCCGGCCGCTTCAGCGTGGCCGTGACCGAGGGCGAGGTGCGGGTGAACGGCGGCCCGCTGACAGACCAACGGCGGGTGCATGCGGGCGAGCGCCTGGATGTCGACGTAGCCCCGCGCACCGCCGGGACGGTTCCGCAGGAGCGTGCGCCCGAATCGCCGCCGCCAGCGCCCGAGTTGCGGCCCCCTCGCGCATCCAGTCCCCCCGTGTCAGTGGTCAAGGCGACATCGCGGCCGCGCCACGCTCGGGCCACGTTGGCCAGTCGCACGCCGGGGTCGCGGCCCGCGCCTCGTCCGGTCGAATTGCCCGAAACGGCGCCCCTGAGCGACGCCATCCCGGCCCTGCGCGTCCCCGCGCCGGAGCCGCCCGCCCCCGAGTTGCCGCCACCCGCGCCCACGACCGCGGCCGTGTCCGAGGAACATCGCGTGAGCCGCGCCCGGCGACCGATTCAAGGTCCGCAGGGGCCGATCTGGGTCGCGGGCGGGCCGCGCACCATCTTTACGGACCAGGCGGCCAATCCCGATCACAGCTACGTGGAGGATGGCCTCTTCTGCACGCGCGGTACGCTACCGGCGCTGGTTTGCGTGAACGTCACGACTCCCAACATCGAGTGCGACTGGCGCGCGAACTGGGGCGTTCACATTGCGTGGAGGCCGACGTCCGAATTGGCCCGCACGGCGGCCACCGCGTTGACCTTCGAATACCGCGGTCGGACCGGACACTACCGTCTCACCGCGCACCGACGTGGCGATCCGCCCGAGCGCGTGTACTGCGTGGATCGCTACCGGTCGGGCAGCCGCGTGGAGCCCTCTGACTTCGAAATCTCGTGCTGGGAGAGCGGCGGCGCGAGCCTGCGTGACTTCAGCGAGGTCGACACGTTCGCTATCCAGTACCTGTCGGGCGAAAACGTCCTCCCCTTCCGCTTCTGCCTGGCTGGTATCAGCCTGGAGTAGGGGCGAGCGGCCCTGAGGAGGCGCGCGGAGGCAAGGCCGCGCGCGGCATTCGGCTGGGACGGGCGAGGTGCGCGGGAGGTTGGAGGTGCGCAAGCGCTGGCCGACCCCGACCCCAATTCCGTCGACATGCCGGAGGCGGCGGACTGCGGGACGGCCGATTGGCTCCCTGGCGGAGTATTGCTCTCTCTTCGGCGGGAGGAACACGCTGGCTCAGTCGATCAGCGCTCGCGGCCGCGGGACGAGCGCGTGGGATTGGCATGGGGCCCGGATGATTCCCGGGCCCCCGCCACCCCAGATGATCCCGGCGCTCGGGCGACCGCGATGGAGAGAGCCAGTGCGGCGGGCGCGCTCCCTCGGTGCGCTACTCCTTGAAGAACTCGATGTCGTCGATGTCGAGCCAGCCGCTGTCGCGCCCGTCGTCGGCGATCTGGCCACTGGAGCCGCGTTTCTGGCAGTCGGGTTGGAACATGAAGCCGGTCACGGTCTGCAGGATGGCGGCCAGCGGATCCCCCGGATCTGTGGCCCACTTCGGCACCTCGGCGTCGGCGAAAAGCACCTCGAAGGTCTTGGTCGTCGCGGTGACGGCCAGATCCCAACCCATCTGGATGCCCTGGTCAGCGGCCGAGTGCTTCGGGCTCTCCAGGTTGAGCCGGATGGTGCGCGCGGCATTGGCCCGCATCTTGAGTCGCACGCCCGTCCACCCCGTGAAATCGGTGGGGGAGGTGGCCATCGGAATCCTGTACCAAGCCCACTGCATCCAGGGCTTCACCTCGTTGCCGAAATCGAAGGAGAAGTGGCAGGTCTTGGCGCCCGCGATGGGATCGGTGGTGTTCATCGCTACCGAGGTCGTGCTGTTCCCGTTCGACATCTGCCCGGTCCCGGCGATGAGGCTGTAATCATCGTAGCTCTCGAAATCGGTGATCTGCGACGGTGACAGCACGGCCGGCACAGTGGGCTCGCCCGAGACGATGTGTTCGAGCCGGGCGCGCAGCCGCGGGACCTCTTGCTTGAGGAGTCCGACCGCATCCTCGAACTTGCTCTCTCCCGGGCCGTGCGCATCAGCAACCGCGGCCTCGCGGATGAGGCTGGCCCAGGTGTCGATCTGGGTGCGCATGCGCTCGACCGTGAAATACGTGTCGAGCAGGGCGCGCGCCGCCGTGTTGTAGGCCGTCAGGTCGGCGGCCAGGGCGCGGAAGACCCGATCGCAGCCCGGCGCGATGACCCGGTTCTGGCCGCCCCACACCGCGTAGGTCTGGCTGCAATCAGCCGGCCGCGTCTGCCACGGGGGTACGTAGCCGTAATTGCTGGCCAGGCTGAATGTCGATTCCAGATCCCAAGGAATGTAGACGTACTGACGTGGCGATTGCTCGTAGATGAAGAAATTGTGATTACCCGCGCCATCGGCAGACCCACCGTTGGTGTACCAGGTGATCGGGCCGTCGAAGTTGGCCACGGCATCGTCCACCGCCATGAAGCGGGCCAGGTAATCCAAATCCACGTATTGGCCCAAGGTGGCGCGCAGGTCCGTGTCGCTCGCCGCATTGAGCGCCTGCGAGAACGCCAGGAACGCGGCCACGTTGGGCTCCTTGTCGTTGGTCTCCAGGCCGGCCACGATGCTCGCCTCGTCGGTCTGCCCCGGCCAGACCTCCTTGTACAGATTGCCGTCGGGGCTGGTGGGGAAGCGATTCTTGACGAAACGCCCGTCGATCTGCTCCACCATGCCGAACAGGCCCTGCTCTTCGCCGTTCACGCGCAGCTTGGCCCACGCCGCGCGCGGAGTCACGATGCCCATGGCGCGGTACAGGTCGTAGGACAGCCGTTCCTTGAGGTAGCTTTCGTCCCAGCGGTAGCCTTGGAAGTTCAGGCGCTTGAGCCCGAAGAAGCGTTGATCGGCCACGTACTCGTCTGTCTTGATCTTCATGCCCAGCTTGCGGCAGGTGTTGTTGCCCTCCGCATCGAAGCAGTTCAGCAGGGAGCCATAGGCGCCCTTGAAGCGCAGGCCCACGATGCCGATGGACTTGCCGTTGTAACAGGCCTGGGCCTGGACGTACTCCTCCTCGCGGGCGTGGTCGTTGAGCCACTTCCAGGTCTCGGCGGGCAGGTAGAAATCGAAGGTGGGAACGGCCGTGGCCCCGAAGAGGGCGTCCGCGTCGGCCGTGGCCAGGTTCGGGTCCACCTCGCCACAGGGCGAAATCAGCGCGGCATCCGTGTCACCGCCATCGTCCGCCTCGCTGCCGCCGTCCGCCAAAATCAGGGCCTGCTTGCTATCCGAGCAGGCCAGGGTGAAGAGGGAGAGCGTGAGGAACAGACTCGTCAGGCGCATACCTGACAGGAGTCGTGCGCCCGGGGCCGCGGGTCAACAAAACGCCATCAACACGGGCAGTCGTAGTACGGGATCTCCACGCCCAGCGTGTCCTCGTACTTGCCGCCCTGCCACTTGAGGACGCCCACCCGCAGGCGCGGCCAGCCCGAGTAGATGATCTCCCACTCGCCATCACCATCCAGGTCCACGGCCAGGAGGGCCTGGCGAAAATCGGAGTCCCCCTGCTGGCGCAAGGCGAGGCCGGGGCCGCGGGCGGACAGGTTGGCGGACCAGATGAACTCGCCCGTGGCGCTCTCCTCGGGGCTGCAGGTTTCGGGGTCGACGG
>JAEXQJ010000126.1 GCA_023438785.1 Pseudomonadota bacterium | reverse complement strand
GATCAGAACCGTGCTCGGAGGGCTTCATGTCGATTATCGCAGAGCCGCGTGATCCATGCGTTTCCGCGCGGATGAACATGGTAGCCAGCACGGGTCGTATTCCAAGAAGCCGTTACGGAGCTTCAGGAAGTGTTACGACGTGGCCCGGTCTTTCGAGAACTCTTACGACGCCTATCTGGCTGGTCGTTGGCCGCCGCGCCACGAAGGGCGCGCATATGTCCTTGCACAGCCTTCTCGAGCGCCGCCATCTCCTTGTCAGTCAACCGGCTGAAGTGGCGTCCCCTCTTCGCTGGCGACAGGCGACCGTTGTTCTGAAGACAAAGGGTCACGAAGAGGTTGGCCTGCTTGTCCGGGAGCGCAACGATGGAATCGAGTTCCTGGCGGATCTCCCGGAACTCCGTGATGAACTCTAGCTCGCGCCGGAACTCCTCCCTCACCGTGTGTTCGACCCAGCCGTATAGCGCCTCCGCCATGGGAGTCGCGTCGAAGTAGCGGTACAGGTGCGCGGTCGCGTTCTTCACCTCGACCACGCCGTCCCCGCGCTCCTCGTAGTCGATCAGGCGCATGATCGGAACCGAGAACTGCTCGAGCGCCTCGTCGTACTCGTGCCTTCGCTGCAGCATCACCGCCGACACTGGGAAAATGATTCCTTTCGGCGTGAAAGCGTTACGAGAGAGGACGAAGTGGATGAGCAGCCTGTGGATTCGGCCGTTTCCATCCTCGAAGGGATGAATGAAGACAAAGCCGAACGCGGCCACGGCCGCCTGAACAACAGCGTCGAGCGGGGTGCCCTCCATCCTCCCCTGGCATTCCAGCAAGCCGTCCATCATCGAGGGAACGTCCTCGGGCCGAGGTGCGATGAAATGGATCTTCTGCCGCGCGAGATCGACGTGTTCGGCGACGTAGACCTGGGACCTGCGGTAGTCGCCCTCGGCGAAGCGCGGATCAACGGCCTCGCCTTGCAGTCGCACGAGTTGCTCGCGGGTCAGCTTCTCGATGCCAGGGACGGTCTTGAGTAGCCCTACGAAACGCTCGGTCTTGCTGGAACTGGGGCTTTCGCCCTCGATGCTGAATGAGGAGCGGGTCTCCTTGGTATAGAGATAGCTGACCGCGCGCTTGAGGGCGTCCTCGTCGAACTCGGCGACGATCTTGGCCGCCTCCTGAGCGAGGTGCTTGCTCTCGAACTCCCGCAGACGCTCCGTTCGGCGGACCATCGGACAGAAGGCGCGCGTGCCCAGCATGTTGTCGAGAATGCGGTGACGGGGACTCCGTCTCGCGGGCGCGGTGTAGTACTCGGTCTCATCGAGCAGGGGAACGTAGTTCCCGGTCCCGAGATCACTCGCGCGCAGCTTCCGGCCGGTGAGGTACTCGTAAAGGAACCAAAGCTGCCGCACGTAACGACCAGTGGGGTGCGCCGCCAGGAGCTTCTCCAACTCACGCTCGAACGGATCGATGTCGATGCGCTCGAACAGCGCCGAGAGGACCTCAAGGTTGACGCCTTCATGCTTGAGCGCGAAGGTCAGGTGAGCCGTGAGCCCCGGATCCTGCCGGTACGCCGGGGGAAGCACGAAGACCGCTTTCCCGTCGCGCTCAATCGTGCGCTTCGCGCCCTTCGCGGCAATGAACGTAAGCCGGTGGGGAGTCGTGACGGTCAAAGCGAACTCGATGATGGCCTTGGCGTAGCCCGCTGGCTCCGTTCCCGCGGGCACCTCGATCGACGCGGGCGGCCCCGGAGACAGCAACACCTGGCCCACCTCGGGCCCCAGCCCGGAACCCTGGCTGACGAAATGGTCGGCGCACATCCGGACGTCAGGCTTGCCCGAGCGCGTCCGGCCCGCGACCAGGGCGGGAGTCTCGCGCTCCTCCGCTCGGCACAAATCGCAAGTCAGCGGCTCGGGTACGAGCCGCGTGAGCCCCTGGACATAGCGGCCGGAGGCCTGAAGCGCTTTCGCTCGCTCAAGCTCCTTCATCTGCGCTCTCATCTGCGAAACTTGTTACCTGCCTTTCCAAATTGTTACCACAAGCCAGTGTGCTTCAAAAACGATTACCCCAGCGAGGAGCTTCGGCAAGGCCGGTTCTGCGGATCGACCGGGTCTCGCGGTCCCGCGCACGGGCGGTCACGATGCAACTCCCCGGGCGTCGCTGGCCGTGGCAAGTTGTCCTCGTTCTATGACAGACATCCAGGAGCCAAACTGATGGCCAGTAACGCCTGGTGCAGCGCGCTTGGCATCGAGACACCCCGCCTCGGAGCGGTGAAGGACCACCGCGGGGCAAACGTGTTCTCGCTGCTCCTGGTCACCCTGCTGGAGAAGGGTGAGCCGATGACGCTAGTCGAAGTCGCGGCGCGATTCGAAGAGGCCGGCATCGCCGGGGCGGATAGCGCGCTCGCGTCGCTAAAACGCTGCAAGCCCGGACGGCCCCCCGTCTATCGCGATGGTGACCACTATCATCTCGACCCGCACGATGCCGAGTTGGACCTGTGGGCATTCCGCCTCGGCCTCCGCCCGCCCAAGATCCCCCATCTCAAGGTCGTCAGGCCAGAGCCCGAGCCGCTGCCCCCACCGGACGCGGCGCTGGCGGTGAGAGAGTTGGACCTGGCTTGGAAGGACGCGAGCCTGAACAATTGGTCCGCCGTTCGAGTTGCCCTGGCCATCCTGGACGCGAACCGGGGGCCCATGTTCCCCGATGAGGTGGTCGCCTTCGTGGCCAGGCGTACCCGGTGGCACGCTCTGCGGCCCGATTCCGCCAAGTTCGCCCACCGCGGTTCCCCCATCGAGGTGCTTGCCAACGGTCGCTGGGCGATTGCTGCAGGCGCGGACGATTCCCTGCGCTCCGCCCGCAGGGCCGTTCGGGCCCGGTTGGAACAGGCGCAGCGCTACGCGACGATGCGCCCCGATGAGACCGTGATGGCGGCCAACCGCAAAGCCATCGAACGGCAGCGTGCGGCGCATGCAGCGGATCTCGCCCGGATGACGAGGGTGCTTCTGACCGCGTTCCCCGCTAAAGCGCCGCAGGCCGTCGCCCTGGTCGACGTCGGCACGCGCGCAATCGAGACGTTCGTCGGCGACGAGTTGTCCGCCGTGCCTGGGCGCCTGGCCGAGTTCGACATCATCGGCGCCGTCGACGTGCGTGCGCTCGTGCGCGAGCTCGGGTTCGCCCCCGGCGAGCGCCGCCTGGCCGAACTCGGACCTCCCCAGAAGTCCAGACAGCTCAACCAGCGCGGCCGCACCCTGCGCCTCACTACCGAACTCCTGGTTCAGGGATCGTGCGGAATCAGCAAGCCTTTCGGCGACGCGGCGAAGCTGGCCGGCTATCTCGCGAGCGGGCAACTCGGCAAGCTACGCCAGCGACTTGAGGCCGACGTGAAGTCGCTGTTCGCCCTCTACGAGTACGGGCGCCTGCACGGAGCCGTTCGCCTGCGCTGGGGCTTCCTCGACGAGCGCATCCCGGCGCCCTGGGTCCACCGCGACGAGCCGTGGCTGCACAGCCTGAAACAGGAAGCGTTCGACAACGGCATCTCACTTGAGGTCGTGGCCGGCCGTGCGCCCGGATGGAACGATCCCTGGGCCGCGGTCCAGATGGCCCGTGTCTTCAAGGACGGCTGGCATCTGCTGCTGGCGGACGACCACGGCTACCACCTTCCTGACCTAGAGGTGCAGCTCGCTCGCCTGGCGCTGCCCCATTTGGGACCGCACAAGTCGTAGATGACTGGGCGGCCGGTGGCCTTCCCTGGCTGACCGCCGCAGCAATTCCCGCAGACCAGGGATCCCTCGGGATTTCGCGGCCGCGATCGCGCTGGCGCCAGGACCGCCTTGGTCCGGCAGACGGCCCGCGGAATGGTACGTTTGCGCGATGCTTCGCGAAGTGGCGCGCTCTCTGCTTGGCGCGGTCAGAGACTTCTTCCGCTCGCGCACCGGGCTGATCGCCGAGAACGCCTTGCTTCGTCAGCAGGTCATCGTTCTGCAGAGGCGCAAGCCCCACCCGCGACTGAAGGCCCGCGACCGATTCACCATAGCGGCCATCACCAGGTTCTTCTCGACCACTGTGGACGCAGTCAAGATCGTGCGGCCGGAAACCCTGCTTGGTTGGCACCGCTCCCTGTGGAAGCTCCTCTGGACGCGACGATCTCGTCGTCGCGTTGGCCGGCCACCCATCGACGCAGATACGCGCGCACTCATTCGTCGCCTGTGGATCGAAAACCCGCTCTGGGGCGAGAACCAGATCGCCGCGCAATTGGCCAGGCTGGGGCATCACGTGTCCCCTCGGACCGTGGCCAAGTACCGGCCGGCCCGATTGCCTCGGGGCCGCGGCCAGAAGTGGTCCACCTTCGTTCGCAATCACCTCACGCAAACCTGGGCGTGTGATTGGTTCACCATCGTCACCGTGCGCTTCGAAATCCTTTAGGCGTTCGTGATTCTCGACCTTTGCCGCCGCGACATCGTCAAGCTGGCCGTCACGTCGGCGCCCAGCGCGCATTTCGCCGCCCAGACATTTGTCGAAGCCGTCTGCGACCGCGACGATCAAGCGCCCCGCTTCCTGATTCGCGATCGCGACTTCATCTACGGTTCGTGGTTCAGCCAACCGGGTGAAGGGCTTCGGCACCAAGTCCTTGCTCTCGCCGCCGCGATCTCCCCAAGCAAACGCATTTTGCGAACGTGTGATCGGCACCATCCGACGAGAGTGTCTCGACTACATCATCATCCGCGACGAACGCCACGCTGAACGCGTCCTGCGCGAATTCGTTGGCTACTACCATAGCCGCGCCCACCGCGGCCTCAACATGCAAGCCCCGATGGGCGCGAACTGGCTGCCACCGACGCGGCCAGTTCCCGCGCGTGCCGTTCGCGCCAAGCCGGTCCTCGGCGGACTACACAACGAATACGCGATCGACCTCGCGGCCTGAGCGGGCAGCCAGATCGCTCCGTGCAGCGACCGGCGGGACACGTGCGCCTAGAGTCGTGCAACGGTCGAGTTGGGCATCCATGCTCGATGCGGTTACCGGCACGATCGATGCCATTCCGCTGCCCAACACCCTTGAGCTGTCGAAGGTCGATGAGAGCACCCGAGCGTCCCGATGGGATATTTGCGGCGCACAGCACCGTGGTGTCTATGTCCCCTTCGTGCGGCACTATGGCAACCACGCACGAGGATGAGAACCAGGGGACCAGCGCAAGCGCTTGAGATTACACGGGAAAACTAGCCTGGCTCCGCGCCCGGTCCTTCGGACGAACGCATGGGGAGTAGCGACACAAACTCATAAACGGCTGAAGCCCCGATTTCCCTTGCTGGTTTCCGGACGGTCGTCGCGGCTACCGAAAGCGCTAGCCGGCCTGGGCACCGCAGCCGTTCGTTCCCCCGCCAGCCCGGTCGCGCCTCGGATCGCGCCGAGGTCGCGGTTAACGGAGCGAGCGGCCCTGTAGCCGAGACGGAGGGATCTATTCGGAATCCGAGCTACTGCATCCAGAGCCGCCCGACAACAGTGCCCACCAAGACCGCAGACGCGGTCCTGTCGGGTGCAATTCGGCTCAGTTCCGGTTCGCATTTCTCGCTATTTCCTCGACTCAGATTCGCTGGACCACAACACCGATCCACGAGGTGATCATCCAGGCGCGCCGGGCGGGCGAGTCACCCATCGAGGAGAGTCGGCTGTCCCCGGCAGGGGGCAAGCCCGAACTTTCGCCGCGGCGTCTACGACTGAAGAAGACACGCGAATGTCGTAGTGCGCGCGTCGCCGATGCCCCATAGTGCTCCGACAATGCAAAAGGGTACCGTCAAGTTCTTCAATACCGCTAAGGGGTTTGGGTTCATCACGCCGGAGGGCGGCGGCAAGGACGTCTTCGTCCACGCCAACGACACCGGCGGCGCCGTCCTGAAAGAGGGCGCCAAGGTCGAGTTCGAGGTGGTCCAGGGCAAGAAGGGCCCGCAGGCCAGCGCCGTCAAGGTCCTCTGACGCGATCCCCGGAGCGGGGGCCAGCGGCCGCGGCGCTCACCGAACGCGGGTGCGCCGCGTTGCCGGCGCGATGCCGGAGGTCGGATGGCGAGAGCTGCGCGCCGAAGCGGAACATCTGCGTGCAGGGCATGCCTTCTCCATCGCCGGAATCGGCCATCGCGACGGGGCTCGAAAGGAGGGGCTGCGGTCTTCCCTCAATCGCCGCCTCTCCCTCAAACGGGATCTGGCGTGCCTTCGAAGAAATTGGGTGCGTCGACCGGGCGCTCGACGTTCTGCCGCGTCCGGTAGAGCCCCTTCTTTCCCGCGTTCAGGCGGACCCTGTTTTCGGCACCCTGGTGCTCCTCCGAAAAGTGCTCCGGCAGGCAGAAACCGTCGCAGAACGCGCAATAGACGATGCTGCCGGGTCTGCGGTCGGATGGCTCCAGGTAGTCTCCGTGTAGGTAACGTCGAGGGGCGGACATTGCTTCCAGGGGGTCCTTCTGTCATCGGGTTTGGGAATCCTTGGAGGGTTCCCATCGAAGTCGCGCGGGAAGCCGCCGAGCTTGGCTCGGCGCGTACCATCGCGGGAGGGTTTGGGAACCCTTCGAAGGTTCCCATCGAAGTCGATGACGAGTGGTTGATACCACTCTTTGGGCTCGCCCCGTAAGATGTCACCAGCAGATCCGACAAGGACCAGAAGTAGCAGGAATGAAGGACAAGGAAACCGAACGTCGGAAGCGCGAGCTCATTGCGAAGGGGAAAGCCGAGGGCTTCCTCACCTACGACGAGGTCAACGAGCAGTTGCCGGAGGGCGTCTCGTCGTCCGTGCTGATGGACGCCTGGCTACTGGCGTTCGCGGCGGCGGGCATTGAACTGGTCGAAGTCGCGCCGAGAGGCAAGGTCACCGCCAAGGGCGCCGCCGAGGTCGCCGAACATGGTGACGGCGAAGAAGACGAAGATCCGGCCGAGGATACCGAGGATGGGGACGCGCAGAAAGAGGCCGCCGAGGAGGAGGACACCGACGACAACGCCCCGACGAGCGATCCCGTGCGCATGTACCTGCGCAAGATGGGGTCCGTCGCGCTGCTGACGCGCGAGGGCGAGGTCGAGGTCGCCAAGCGTATCGAGGAAGGCGAGCGGCGCGTCCTGCGCGTCGTCTTGAACTCCTCTGTCGCGATCGAGGAGATCCTCAGCCTGGGCGACAAACTTCGCAAGAACGAGATCCGCGTCAACGAGGTCGTCAAGGACGCCGACGAGGAGGACGGCGAGAGCGACGAGCAGTGGCACGTCCAGCGCGTCTGCAAGCTCATCGACAAGGTGCGCGTGCTCTGGAACGGGCAGGCCAGGCTGGCCGGGAAGCTCGACGCGACGGACTCGGCGGCCACGAAGAAGAAGTGGAAGAAGCAGCTCGACAACTCCAAGCACGCGATCCTGACGGCGCTGGAGGAGGTCCGCTTCAAGAAGGAGCAGATCAACCGGATCGTCCTCAAGCTGAAACAATTCGTCGGGCGCATCGATCAGGCGGATCGGGAGATCACCGACCGCGAGCAGAGGTCGGGCCTGTCCGTGAAGGAGTTTCGGCAGACGCTACGCGAGATCCGCTCGTCGCCCCTGAGGGAGAAGGCCGTCTCCAAGAAGCTGGGCCTTCGCCCCGGCGAGGTCGAGGAGATGTCGAAGGTCATCGCCATGGCCCAGAAGCGGAAGAAGGAGGTCGAGGAGGAGGCGAAGCTCAGCGAACGGGTCCTGCGTGAGACGGTGCGCGAAATTCAGGACGGCGAGCGCATGGCCGAGAGGGCCAAGACCGAGCTCATCGAGGCCAACCTGCGCCTCGTCGTGTCGCTCGGGAAGAAGTACACGAACCGAGGGTTGCAGTTCCTGGACCTCATCCAGGAAGGCAACATCGGCCTCATGAGGGCCGTCGACAAGTTCGACTACAAGCGCGGCTACAAGTTCTCGACGTACGCGACCTGGTGGATCCGCCAGGCCGTCTCGCGCGCCATCGCCGATCAGGCGCGCACGATCCGAATTCCGGTTCACATGATCGAGACGATGAACAAGCTCATCCGGACGAGCCGCCACCTCGTCAAGGAGCTGGGACGCGAGCCGACACACGAGGAGATCAGCGCGAAGATGGAGCTGCCCCTCGAGAAGGTCCGCGCGGTCCTCAAGCTCGCGAAGGAGCCCCTGTCGCTCGACACGCCCGTCGGCGACGAGGGGGACTCGCACCTCGGTGACTTCATCGAGGACAAGAGCGTGCTCTCGCCCGCCGACGCGGTCATCTCGATGAATCTCGCGGAGCAGACGCGCAAGGTGCTCGCGACGCTCACGCCGCGCGAGGAGAAGGTGCTGCGCATGCGCTTCGGCATCGGAGAGAAGACCGACCACACCCTCGAGGAAGTGGGTCAGGGCTTCGAGGTGACGCGCGAGCGCATCCGCCAGATCGAGGCGAAGGCGCTGCACAAGCTCCAGCACTCGTCTCGCGCCAAGCGCCTCAAGGCGTTCATGGACACCTAAGTACGACTTGATCTGTTCGGCCTCAGAGGCGCGACAGCGTCCTGTCCCAGCACTCCATCCGCTCGGGCGCGGTCTGCTTGTGATGATAGAAGTTGAGCAGACCGCCGAGCGTTCGCGACGGGCGAGGGGTCCGGCATTGGCCAGCTCGTGCTCGTCGCCAGCGATCAACGCATTCCCCAGACCTTGATGGTTCCGTTCGTGGTGGTAGTGCGCCCTGCTCGCGCAACTGACGCCACTGAAACAGCAGGCTGGGTGAGACGCCGTGCTTACGCGCGACAAGGGCAGTGCTTTGGCCGGGCTGGTCCGCCTCCTCGATCAGCGCTATCCGCTGCTCGACCGAGTACTGGCGCCGCGCCTTCCTTGCTGCGGGCGAGACTGGCTGGGAAATCTTCTTTTCCTGCGTCGTGGGCACTCCGACACTTGCGAGTCAAAGTGTCCGGATTCAACTGGGGGCCACACCACGAGGTCTTGGTCCTTCCCGCGGTCAAACAGAGGGGCCCTGGGAAGGGTGCTCGCAAGCCAAGTCTGAAGCCGCGACTACCGTGTCCGCCGTGAAAGCTTGCCTCTGGCATGGCCGGGGCGCATGCGCATGGTCCTGCGCGTAGTTTTGGTCCCGGCGGCCAAGGCGGCGTGAAGAGCGTCGACCTGACTGGCGGCCTGGCCGCGCGACGGTGCCCGGAGCAGGATGATGGACTCGGACAGAAGGCCGCGAACCGGCACCTCGCGGGCGACGGTGCATTCGTTCTTCAGCCAATCGTGGGCGGCTTGGGCCAGCACGCTGCCCGCCCCGGCGCTGGCCACGTAAGCCGCAATGGCGGGGGGAAGCGCGGCCAGCAGCCGACGATACGATTCCCAGCGCGAGGCGGAACGGGGCGCATCCCCAACGGCGGCCAAGGCCCGCGACAAGAATTCCTGCAGTCCGGACGGATCGGCCAGCTTCGTGATGACTGTCTTATTGGTGAAGATCTCCACGAGCAGCGCCGCCACACCAAACTGCGTATCCTGACCGTCTTCATCCATCCAGCGCAGGGCCTGCGCCATCAGGCGGTCCGACTGGTAGGGATAGCCGCAATGGCGCACGAGCGCGTCCCGAATACCCACGCAGACCGGCGCTCGCTCGTCCGCCAGGAATTCATGGACCGCGGCCCAAGCGATCTGGCTGTCGGGCGACTCTCGAATCAGTGCAACCCAACCATAGCCTGCGGCAATCGGCACGAAGATGTCCGCCGTATCTGCTTCCGCGTTGGTGGCCGCCAAGGTGGTCAGCAGGGAGGTCACATCGCGCGTCTGGCTGGCGATCTCTACCCCAAACGCCGCGGCCAGCTCGAGATTCGGCCTCGGCGAGGGCATATTGCCGTGGTGGGCAAGCAACGCCTGCAGTTCGTCCAGACGACCACGCAGGGCCTTGTCCAACGCCCCCTTGATAGCCTCGCTCTTCAGGCCTTTGGAGCTAGGCGCTACGTTCGGGGCTGGTTTCATGGCGGGCAAGATACCAGGTGCAAGCCTGTGCGGCGGCTCACGATGTGGCTGCGGACTACTCGGGCGCCGAGCTGGCACAGGCGTAGCGAAGGAAACAAGTCGCGGGATCGGAATAGAAGCGTCGGAAGCCGGACGCTTCAGGGCGGCCACGATAGCGAACGACCGATCGTCCACTGCCAGATGCCGACAACTTCATCCGCGGTCTTACCATTCCCTTCTGTGACTTTGGCGGCAAGCCCTTCTCGGGCTTCAGGAACCCAGAGCGTGAGACGACTTGGTCAGCTCCCTAAGACGCAGTTCACAACGTTCCGCCCTGCACTCCCGCCCCTCGCGGCCCGGAATCGGACTTCCGGACGAGCCCTTGCCGTCGACGGACTCGGAGAGCCGAATGTGTCAACGATTGTTTCCAGTCCCGAGGGTCGCGAGCAGAAGACTCTTCGTCATCTCGCGACGCCACCCTCTTCCTGAGCTACCCACCATCGAGTGAGTAGAGCCCAAAACTCGATGGGCAAACGATGGGCAATTCACCCGCGTCCAACCGATTTCAGCCGTTCTCAACCGCCGCCTTGGGGAAAGAGGGCCTTGGGCCTCTTCTCGCGGGAAAACGGGCATCTTGCTTGCTCCGAGCCGGGCCCTTCAGACGAACTCACCGGGCAAACCGGTTCAAGATACGCGTTGACGATCTCTTTGCCTGGTGCAGAAACTCTCGTCGAGGCCGCGCCGGGGGGTTGTAGGGTGCCGGCCGG
>JAEXQJ010000113.1 GCA_023438785.1 Pseudomonadota bacterium | reverse complement strand
GCCGATGACCGCGGCTCCGCCTCGCGCGCGAAAAGCCTCTCACCCCGGAGCCTTCCGCGAAAGGGTGAGGACGATCTCGCCCCATGCCTATCGTCATCGAACTGACCAAGTAGAGTGATTCGAAACCGCGAAGGGGTTCGGGTCTCACGGATCCGAGCCCCTCTCGCGTTTTCGGGCTGAGGAACGGCCCAAGTCCCGGCGCGGCTCATCGGCTGGCGCGGGCTTGGTCTACGGCGTGGCGGCGGGTTCGGCGTCGAGGGCCGTGGCGTCCTCGGTGGCCGCCGAGGCGGGCAAGACGGGACGGCTCAAGGCGCGTTGCAGATCGACGAAGCGTTCCAGCGCGGCCACAGCCTTGGCGCAACTGGCGTTGGCGTAGTACGCGCGGCCCAGGTAGTAGAACAGTTCGGGGCGCCTCTTGGCGTATTCGGCGTCGTCGGCCAACGGCTTCAGCTCGTCGATGGCATCGCCGTAGAACTCGGTCTTGTAATCCAGGAAGGCGCTCAGCAGGGCGAAGTCCTTGCCCAGCTTGCCGCCCCAGGTTTCCTCCGGCCAGTCCTCGATGAGCTTGAAGGCGCTGGCGAATTTCTCCTTGTCCACCAGGGCGCGCACCTGCGCGTATTCCTCGCGCACGCGTTCCGCCACGGCGGGCTTCATGCCGTCGGGGATGACAGGGTCCTGCAGGTCACCTTGCGGACCCAAGGGGATCTCCGGATCGCGGTCCTCGCGTGTGGCCACCAGATCCAGGAGCAAGCGTGTGTGCTCGACCACGGGGCCGCTGCCGGCTGCCTCGGCCCGCTTCTGCCACAGGTGGGCCTCGCGGGCCTTGCCGTGGGCCAACAGGCTGCGCGCCAGGCGCGCCATGGCAACCGCGCGGTCGGCGCCGTCGTACCCCGCGACCAGGCCGGTCAGTCGGCCGTAGGGCCACATCGGACCGTAGACCTTGGCCAGATAGGGATCGAACTTGGCATAGCCCAGCAGATCACGCGGGGCCGCGAATTCGATGAGGGCGTTGTCATCCGTGTTGGTGGCCGCGCCCGCCGTGAACGAGCGAAGCTCCTCGGGGCCGAGGAGGAGGTAGGCCGGAATGTCGTGCGGCGAATCGAAGCCCGCGCGTTTGGCCTCGGCCGCGGTGACGGGGTTCTCGAAGGCCTTGGCGATGTGGCGAATGTCCAGCTCGATGGGCTTGCGACTGGCGATGAGGATGGTGTCTGAGGAGAGATCCTCGGCGGCGAAGACCATCACGTAGGGGAATTGATCCACCAGCGTGCGGTAGATGGCCTTGATGTTCCAGGGCGCCATCTCATAGAGCTGGGCCCATTGGCAGAACAGCCCGTCGTCGGCCAGGCGTGCTTTGATCTCCTGAAAGTACTCGCGTGTGAAGAGGTTGGACACGCCCGTGATCCAGGGATTGGAAGGTTGGCTGATGATGACGTCGTACTTGTCGCTACGTTGGGAGAGGAAATTGCGCCCGTCACCCACGATGGCTTTCACGCGCGGGTTCTCCGTGGGGCGGTGATTCACGTTGTCGAAGAAGTGCGCGGCCTCGTAGATGGCCGGCTCCAACTCCACGACCTCCAGGGACTCGATGGGATACTGGGTGACCGCGCCGGCCGTCACGCCCGAGCCGTAGCCCACCAGCGCCACCTTGGGCGCGTGGTTGTTGTGGTACAGCAGCAGGGGCAGAAGGCCCACGCTGATTTGCGTCGGCATGTCGGCGTCGTTGGAGGCGTCGACCTTGCCGTTGTTCTTCATGGAGTAGACCTTGCCCCACTGGTCGACGGACACCGTGGTGGCGATGCCGTCCCGGTAGTAGACCAGCTTGGGCATCTGCCATTTCTTCTTCTGGTGTCGCCTTTCGACGATCTCGATGTAGTCGCGCGCCATGGAGACGCGGAAGAAACCGATGGAGAAGTTGGTGAGGTTCCAGCGGGGCAGGGCCAGCGCCCCCAGGGCCATGGCCAGCGCCGTGGCCACGCCGACCAGGCGCCGCGAACGGGGCAGGGCGGGGGCCACCAGGAAGAGCAGCGCCGCGAGGGCCAGGTCGGCCACCGCCGAGAGGTAGATCCCGCGCTGCAGGCCCAACCCGGGCAGCACCACGAAGCCCGAGAGGAACGAACCCACGATGGCGCCGATGGTGTTGACGGCGTAAGCCGATCCCACATCGCGGCCCACCGACGAGAGATTGGCGCTGACCACGCGCACGGTGAGCGGGAAGATGGCCCCCATCAAGAAGGTGGAGGGCAGGACGGCCATGCAAGCCAGGGCGAACTGGCAGGTCAAGACCGTATCGGGCCCGATGGTCGTGGACGAGAGCAGCCAGGTGAAGGCGAAGGGCAGCCGGTCGGTGATGAGGTAGGACAGACCGACGGTGGCCACGATGCCCAGGTGAACGAAGGCCAGCGCGCGCACCGGATCGCGGAACCGCTGCGCCAGCCGCCCAAAAGCCGCCGAGCCCGCGCCCAGCCCGATGAGAAAGGCCAGCAGGATGATGGTGAACGAGAACACCGACGAGCCGATGATGACGGCCAGGGCGCGCGTCCACAGGACCTGCAGGATCATGGCCGTGGCGCCCGAGACGGCGAAGGCGAAGAGCACGGCCTTGCGCGCGGCGGGCGGGATGAGCAGGGGCGTTGCCTCGGCGGGCTTGGATTCGGCCTGGGCCGCCAACTCGTCCAGGGTCGGCGCGGCCGCGGCCGAAAGGGGGCGACCGAATCTCTGAGCCAGCAGGATGGCCGCGGCCAAGGACAGATCGAAGCTGGCCGCGATCCAGTTGGTCGCGCGCACACCCGCCGCCGGCAGGAACTCGAACCCGGCCAGGAAGGAGCCCGCCACGCCGCCGAACAAGTTGACCGCGTACAGGGTTCCGAGACGCAGGCTGATGCGCCCCATCTCGAAAGGCCGCGACACCAAGAAGCGGGCCAGCAGCGGCATGGTGGCGCCCATCAGCGTCGTCGGCACGATGAGCAACCCCGCCGAAGCGGCGAAACGCAGGAGCGAGAGGATGGTGTAGCGATCGCCGAACGTGCCCCACAACCAGTGGTTCAGCCCCGGGTAGAAACCGATGATCCACGGCATGGCCAGGGCGTAAAGGCCGATGGCTGCCTCGGCCAAGGCGTAGGCGCGCACCGGGTTCTTCACCCGATCGGCCACCTTGCCCGCCAGATACGATCCCAGACCAAGCCCGCCCATGTACGTGGCGAGCACGGTCGACACGGCCAGGGCCGTCGACCCGAAGACCAGGGTCAGCATGCGCGTCCAGACCAATTCGAGAATCAGTCCCGACGCGCCCGACAAAAAGAAGCAAGACAGCACCACAGTGGGCATGGCTGTCCGCCTTCTAGCGTGCGGGGATGTGGCCTGACTAGGGCTCCGACTCGGTAGGCGGATAGCGCAGGTACTTGGCGCGCTTGGCTCGGGGCAGGGTCAGGCCACGCACCGAAGCCTGTGCGGAGTCGGTGCACTGCTCCTGACAACCTCTGCCGCGCACCCGCGCAGAGTCCTGTGGACGGCTATCCGGCCGGCGGACGTGTTTGGGAATCCGCGCGCGTGCAGTCTTGCTCTGCCCGAGCCGGCCCCTGCCTCCTGTAGATGGAGGGCGTCATCCCCGTCCACTTCTTGAAGGATGTATGGAAGGTGGATTTCGTGTTGAAGCCCGCATCGAAGGCCACCTGCAGGACGCTCAGTCGGCCTTGCGAATCGGCCCTGAGCCGGCTTTGAACCTCTTCGACTCTGAGCTTGTTGACGAAGTCGTAGAAATTCACTCCACCTCCGAGGTTTATGATCCGCGACAGCTCGGTCCTGGTGTAGCCCAGTCGCTCTGCCAGCTCTGGCAGCGTCAGCTCGGGCGATCGGAACCAACCGTTCTTCTGAACCGCAGCCCGGACAACATCGAAGAGGTCTTTCCCCTCCCTGACGTCTTCTGCCTCGGCGACAGGCGAGGTCGGGGCAGGCTGTTCGATGACCGCCGGCACGCAGGGCTCCGGCGCGTTGGTGGACACGGGCGTGCAGGGGAAGATCTGGTCCAGACCCAGGATCGCCTTCCAGCTGAGGAAGACGATGGTGGCCGTCATGGACACCGAGATGATGGGATTGAAGGCCACCAGAGGGATCCCGCCGAGCATCAGAACGTCCACGCCCAAGAACAAGCAGAGCACGGCCAGGACGGACATGAGAAAGAAGAGCAGCCAATTCCAGGCGTAGGGCGAGAGGTTCGAGACGGTGTCCTTGAGGCTTCGCCGGTATCGACGGTACTTCCCGAGCGACGCCAGGGTGTAGCCCCACAGGCTGGCCTGCACGCTCAGCCAGACCACCCACTCCTCGGTGCTGGTGGGCAGGGCCGTCGTCCCTCGCCTTTCAACAAAAGCAATCTTGGAGGAGGCCGACTCCAGGAAGAAAGGCATGAGGTACGCGACGGATGCGACGCAGGGTGCAAAGTGGAGTGCCAAGACGGGCTTGAAGCGGAAGGAGGGGACCGTCAGGGCCGAGATGTAGAGGAACAGGAGAGGACCCAGCAGGTATTGGGTCGGGATGTAGATCTTTGTCAGGTGAGGTAGGGCGCGATACAGGCCGGTCGGGAAGAGGACCTGGTACGACATGGAGACCGCGACCGAGAGGATGAACCCGGCCATGTAGCGATTGGCCCTTCCCCGGCATGGCTTGGCCACGGCCAGGGACGACAGAAAGAGGGCCAAGAGGATGCCAAAGGAGACGGCCAAGCTCGAAAACTGCATCAGGCGGGGTGGGCACTGTATCACGCGGCACGGGAAGCGAACCCAGACCTCGGAGAGCCGCACTCAGGAGTCCGTCTGGATTTCCTCGGACGTCTTTCGTCTCGTCGGCATGGTCCAGCGGGATTCCGGCGGACGACGGGCGTGAGCGGGGCGGCTACTGTGCCCGCCTCCTATTCCGAGGGACAGGAGTGCCATCGAAGGTACGACCACTCATGCCCTTTCTATCTGAATGCGTTCGGAGGAACACCGCGCCATGACACCAATTCGCTCCCGCGTCACGTCCAGTCCTGCTGCTCGCCCTTGGCGACCGGCGGCTACGGTGGAAAGAACCTTGAGCAACGCCATGCAGCGGCTCGCACGGGGCTCACTGTTGGGGTCGCTGCTCATCCTTGCGGGATGCGGCAGCAGCAGCACGGAAACCAGCCATCTCGATGGGTCCCCCGATGGCAGCGGTGGCCAGAGGCAGGATGGCGGCCCAATTCCGGGTGACGGCGGTGCCCAGGATCAGGGCGGCAGCCTTGCCGATGCCTCCGATGACACCCGCAGCCCGACACAAGCCGACGGCGGAGCCGTCATCGATGGCGGCCAGGATGGTCAGGATCAGGACAGCCGGCTCGCCGCCGACAGCGGCACCCTGAAGCCGGATCTTGGCGGCGGCGGCAATTCCGATGGTGGAGGAACCATCAACCCGAACCAAGACGGCGGCGCCGACGGCTCCGTCGGAACCCTGCTGTCCGTGGTCTCGACCGACCCCATCGATGGCGGCACCGGGGTGCCGCTCAACAAGTCGTACCGGATTGTGTTCGACGGTCCCTTGCCGGCGGATGCCAGCACCGACAAGATTTCGGTGACTGACTCGAGCGGCAAGAAGGTGGCAGGGCAAATCGTGATCACGGGGAGCGTGCTGGAGTTCCTGCCTGGGCGCTACAAGGCCAGCGAGCTCCACACGGTGACGATCGCAGGCACCTTCGGTCTAAAGGACGGCCAGGCGAAGACCTTCACATTCACGACCGGGACGACCAACCTGGATGGAACCACGCCCCCACCTGACGATGTCTCCCCCTTCGGCAAGAAGGGCGAGGCGGTCGCCCTGTCACCGCTGGCCGAACTTGGCTTGGCGTGGACTCGGCGGGAGTACCACACGTCCCATTGGGACCACGCTGACTATGCCGGAAACAGGTATCTTGCCCTCGAAGACCCGCCCTTCAACCCATCCCCGCTCACGAATCCCAGCAGCCCGAACTCGAACAACAAGTTCTGGAAAGAGAGTGCGTCCCTCGGTACCAACGAGAACGAACCCTTCGTGGGCCAGTTCGACAGTGATCTCTATCAAGAGATCGCCGTTGTGAGCAGGGCCAGCGACGGGACCATCGCGCTGACCATTCAGGACACATCGTCAAGCGGAGCGCTCTCCACCGTGAACACCGGCCTGATCTTCGCCTCGGCTGACACATTTGCCGCCGCGACGGGCGATTTCGACAATGACCATCGCGACGAGTTGCTGCTGGCCCTCGGTAAGGGCGGCGAGAGCCCGCGCTGGTATGTCGTCAAATGGAATGAGGCGACCAACACGTATCAAATCAAGACCCAGGATGTGCTGCCCATAAGCTCCTACGTGTATGTGCGCGTGGCCGCCGGAGACATGGATGGCGATGGCAAGGCCGAGGCCGCTTTCGTCTGGCATGTTGCCCCCGCGGGCGGCGGATCCAATCCCAGCACCATCAAATACTCGGTGTACAGCGACATGCTGGCCGCCTCGCGCACCGTGCGCGTGGACGCGCGGACCATCGTGAGCAACGTTGCCGGCCGCTGGGGCGATGATTGGCGTCCCTATGTTGATGTCGTTGCCGCTGATTTGGACGGAGATGGCGCCGCCGAGTTGGCGTTTGGTCTCAACGAATTCATCTTCTTGTGGAACAGCGCGAACAATCAGTACCGCTGCATCGTCATCCAGCAACGTCTCTTCGTGGCGGACCACTATTCGGCGCCCGTGCTGATTGGCGCGACGACAGGGACCGAGACCTACGCGGCTGACCGGGCGGTCTATCGTCCACACGCCAGTGCTGGAGGCGCCATGGCCGGCAAGGAGGGCTATATGGTCGGCGCCGGGTGGGGCAAATGGGGAGACGAGAAGGTTCATCGTCCGATGTCAGGTCTGGTCGCCGGCCGACTTTCGGGAGACAACCTGCGCAACCGAGCTGATGTTCTTCAACCGCGTGTTCCAGTTCAAGCGCAGTTCCAGCATCGTTCCGGCAGCGGCGTCATCGCCGGCGCTGGAGGACCATTGGCCCAAGACCATCCCGGCGTCGATCATCAATCTGGAAGGGGCGGATGCCGGCGCGGGGCTGAATGGCCGGGATCCGATTGACATGTTCGATGCCTTCTACACACGCGATGTCAAGGTGGCGAACGTCGTGGCTGACGACAAGAACCGGGACGAGGTGGTTTTGTTGCGACAGTCCTCGGCCCAGTCGGATCGCAACGGCAACTTCAAGAAGGGGTTCTTTGCGACCACGTTCAGCCTGGACACTGACAAGGCCAACGATGCCATGTTCGTCGCCAAGGATTTCGGGTTCGACGGCACCTACACCGCGGCCTACTCGGCGCTCAGCGGCAATCCGCGGTTGGCGCTCGCCAACATCGATAATGATTCGTATGCGGTGAGCTTCGCCGAGCATTCCGTGGTTCTGGCCGACCCGCAGATCGTGGCTTTGCTGGTGGCGCCACCCAACAACCAGAGCATTTCGCAAGATGTCGACTCGTGCAGCACGACGTTCGCAGAAGGGTCGGGGTCGAGCGTCACCAAGGGCACCACCATGAATTGGGGGGCCTACGCGGGACTGGGGTTCTCGTTGGAGGCTTCATCGGGTGGTGGGCTGTTCGCCGTGGCCACGGTCAAGATCAGCTCTTTGGAGTTGATTGGTCGTGCCGGATACACGGGTTCGTACAACTGGGAATGGTCGACGTCGACGACCGAAGAGTTCGACTACAGTGCGGGACCGAACAGCAACCTGGTGGTCTTCGATGCGCCGGTGTTTGATCGATACACCCATACGATCGTGAGCCATCCCGATGTCTCCAAGGTAGGCGGGACGATGAATGTCGACGTGCCCTCGGGCAAGAAGAGGCTCGCGGTCACCCAGGAATACTTCAATCGCATGGCTCCCGAGCAGTACCGGATCGGCACGTCCGTGGTGTCGTCCGTCCCTGGGGATCCCAGAACCTATCTTTCGCGTACACAGGCCGCGACATTGCTGGCGAGTAGCGACGTCGACATGGTGATTGCTCCTCCGAGCAAGACTATTCGTCCGACGGAGGGCCTGGGCGGCTCCGCGAGCTACACGTTCTCGCGCAGCGACGAGTTCGCGAACGGCTCGACCCACGGCTTCGATATTGGTGTCGATGGCAAAGTATGTGCTGCCGTTGTGTGTGCGACGTTCGGCGGCAACTGGGGCATGGACTTCTCGTACATGTACGGGGTCAGCAAGGATGTGTCGTTCACTCTGACCCTGGGTGGCATCGCGAGCGCCGACTACGCGCGATACGTGTATGACACCGGCCTGTTCGCATACACTTACAAGATGCCCGGCCAGGAGTTCATCGTGGTGAACTACTTCGTCGAGTAGCCACGAGCGATACCGTTCGGCCCGGAGCCGCGCCTGCACATCACGCGGGTGCGGCTCCCTTGCTTCTGGGGGAAACCGTTCGGTGCTAGGGCGCCGACTCGGCAAGCGGATAGAGCAGGTACTTGGCGCGCTTGGCTCGGAACGCGCCCAGCTCGTCCTTCCACATCGCCTCGATGGCGGGCAGCTCGCCGCGCTTCAGGAGCGCCGCCGTGACCCGTGTATCGCCCAGCATATGGCTCAGCCGTCCGGGTTCCCAGTGATCCCGGTGCAGCTTGCGGAGGGCGATGGCCAGGGCCAGGCCCGTTCGCACGGGGTCGAAGGCGGCGCGGTCCTCCACCTTCAGGCGCACGCCCTGGCAGGCGTTGCCCGCATACACGCTGGCCTGAGGCACGAAATGCGCCGGTTGGAACGAAACCCCGGTCAGCCCCGCACCGCTGAGCGCGGCCGACAGTCTCTCGCCGTCGGCCCAGGGCGCGCCCACCACCTCGAAGGGCGTGTCCGTGCCGCGCCCGACGGAGACGTTGCTGGCTTCCAGGAGCGCCACACCCGGGTAGAGCACCGCCTCGTCCACGTTGCGCAGATTGGGAGACGGCGGCCACCATGCGAGGCCCGTCTGATCGAAGTAAGCCCGCCGGTCGTACCGCGCCATCCTCACGACGTGCAAGTCCAGCGGCAGGTGCTCATCGGCCAGCATCATCTCGGCCAACTCGCCCATGGTCATGCCGTGGCGGATGGGCAGGGCATGGTGATTGACGGGAGAGAGGAGATCCGGCTTCAGCATGGGCCCGGCCACGTCCACGCCGTTGAGTGGATTGGGGCGATCGAGGACCAGCAACGGCAGGCCGCGCTCGGCCGCCGCGCGCATGGTGGCGTGCAGGGTCGAGGCGTAGGTGAAGAAGCGCGCGCCGACGTCGGGCAGATCGACGACGACCAGATCGACGTCGAGCGGCAGCTCCACCCGCCGCGGTCCAGCGGGGCGTTTGCCGGCCTTGACCCGCGTGCCGCCGTAGAGGCTGAACACCGGCAGTCCGGTCGTCTCGTCCCTGCCGTCACGAATCAGCTCGTCGCGGCTGGCGGACAACCCGTGCTCGGGGCTGAGCAGCGCCACAACCTGAAAATCCCCACGTCCCGCCAGAACGCCGGTCGTGCGTTTTCCGTCGCGGTTGCGGGCCCCGTCATTGGTGAGCAGGGCGATACGCCGCCCACGCAGGGGCGCGAAGTCCTGCGCCGCGAGCGCATCGATACCGAGGAGCAGCGGACCGGCCTCCGAGCTCGCCTCGTCGGGTTGGCGGCCCAGGTCTTCGAGCGCGGCGGTGGCGATGGCACCGGCCAGGGCGTTCACGGCGCCTTTGCCGTCGGGGTGAACCCGGTTGCTCAGGAAGAGGACGAACAGATCCTGGCCGCGATCGATCCACAACGACGTCCCCGTGTACCCGCCATGGCCCACGGCCCGGCGCGAGAAGCCCTGGCCCCGGTTGGACGAGAAGGGACTGCGGATGTCCCAGCCCAGGGCGCGGATGCCACCCGGGACGTCGTGCGCCGCCAACATGCGCGCCAGGCTGGTCGCCGACAGGATGCGCGTGCCCTCCAGCGCGCCGTTGCCCAGCACCATGCGCGCAAAACGGCTCACGTCGGCCGCCGTCGAGAACAGTCCCGCATGGCCCGCCACACCACCCAGTCGGAAGGCGCGTGGGTCGTGTACCTCGCCGCGAATCCACTGCCCATTCCGTTTCTCCGTCGGGGCGATGCGCGGGCGCAGGTCGGCGCTTGGCCGGAAGCCCGTCTCGCGCATGCCCAGGGGGCGGAAGATCTCCCGCTCGGCGAAGCTGGCAAGGTCGGTCTTGCTCGCCCGCCGAATGACCTCCTCCAGAATCAGATAGCCCACGTCCGAGTAGATGAACCTTTGCCCGGGCGTGGCTCGTGGGGCCAGGGCGTAGATCTGGCGAAGGGCCCTGGCGCGTCCGGCCGCGTATGTCTCGACGGGGGTCTCGGCGGGCAGGCCCGAGACGTGGGTGAGCAGGTCTCGCAGGGTGATGGCCCGCTTGCCGCGCTTGCCGAATTCGGGCAGGTAGTGCGCCACGCGCTCGTCCAGATCCAGCCTGCCTCGCTCGGCCAAGAGAAGGACGGCCGTCGCGGTGGCCACCGGCTTGGTGAGCGAGGCCAGGTCGAAGATGGTGTCCAGGGTCATGGGCTCGACCTCGGGCTGCACGGCCCGCGAGCCGAAGGCCTTCTTGTACACGATCCCGCTGCCCCGCCCGACGACCACCACGCATCCCGGCAGCTTGTGGTCGGCGAGGGCCGCGTTGACCAAGGGCTCGATGGCTTCCAGGCCACGCGCAGCCTGGGCCGGGCCCGCCGCGCCGAGGAGGATCAGCGCGACGAGCAGTCCCAGGCCCACCGAGGTCGCGAGGCAGAGCATCCTGTTCTCGACTGAACGCATGGGGGAGCCGTTCCATGCTGGGCGATTTGGCCGCCAGGTCAACCCGCGGAAACCGCCTGGCGCGCATGGCTGACGTTCGACCCGGTGTATAGTGCCCCCGATGCGCTACGGGATCCTCTCTGATACCCACGCCAACATCGAAGCCCTCGAAGTCGTGCTCAAGGCATACGAGTCGGAGCGCATCGACAAGTACGTCTGCCTGGGTGACACCGTCGGGTACGGCGCCAATCCCAACGAAGCGTGCACCATGATGCGCGCCAAGGTGGCGCAGGCCGTGCTGGGCAACCACGATGCCGCGGTGGCAGGCCGCATGGACTACTCGT
>JAEXQJ010000106.1 GCA_023438785.1 Pseudomonadota bacterium | reverse complement strand
TGGGGAGCCTGCCGGGGCCCTGGCCCGACCACGAGCGAGCCCTGGAATTAGGCCGGGGGATGGCCGCGGAGGCAGGGCGAGGGCCGACTTCGCTGGACGCGCTCATCGGTCTGCTTCGCAGCGGTGGCGCGGCCGCTCGCCTGCTGGGAGAACGCGGCTTCGACGCGAAAAGGATTGAAGCGATTCAGCACAAGGTCAGCCCGGAAACGGGATTTGACCTGGACGCCCTTCGTTTGGCGAGCCTGGACATCTCGCGCCGGCTTGGCGCTTCGCAGACGTCTTCGCTGCACCTGCTGTTGTCCGTGCTGCGGGCGGGAGGCTCGGCCACCGAGGCTCTGCGCCTGGCTGGGTACGATGCGGCCAAAGTCCGAGCGTTGGTCCTGCGGGCACTGACCGGACCTGGACCGTCGGCCGAGCGTGCTTCGCTGCGCAAGCCAGTGCCCGCCACGAGCCCGCCTCCTCCCGTGCCCCACGAGAGGACGGCCGCAGCGCACACGTTGGCTAGCCGGTGTGCGGAGGCCTGCCCGCCGGCGACTCGTGTTGCCAGCGAGGAGACGGGCTGGGAGCTGTTGGCCCTGGACCCTCCGCGTAATCCCGTTCTGCACCGCGAGCGCGAGGTGGGACGAATCCTGGACCTGCTGGCGACCAAGACGCCGAGGATCATTGCCGTCATCGGCGATCCGGGCGCCGGCCGGACGTCGCTTTTCGGCGCGCTGGCCGCCGCCGCATCCGACAAGCCGCTCTACCCCTCGGGCGATCTGGGCGGGATGGCTTCACCAGGGGCGCTGCTGCAGGCCCTGCATCGCCGAGCCCCCCTCGGCTCACCGATCTTGCTCGACGGGGCGGCCTGGCTTGGACCGGATGGCAGCGACGGGCCGTTGCAGTTGCTGGGCACGATGAACGCGGGCCGACGCTGGCTCCTGGGCCTGTCGCCCGCGGATCTGCGGCGCATCGAGGTGGCAGCCCCCGAGCTCGCGCCCAGCCTGGAGACGGTGGCTCTCTCTCCCCTGGCCCCGTCGCCGCTGTTCGAGATCGTCGAGAGCGGACTTGAGGCCATGGCTGAATCGTGCGGTGTGGAGTTCACGGCTGACGTGTGTGGCGCCCTTTTGCGCCTCGCGCCTCGCTATCCCAGCGACAGGGCACAGCCGGGCCGCGCCCTGGCCATCGCCGAGGTGGCGGTTGCCCGCGCCACGCGCCTGGGCAAGGCACAGGTGTCCGAGAGCGACGTGGCCGAGGTCGTGGCGGACGCGAGCAACGTGCCGGCCTGCCAGCTCCTGCGTAACGACGACGACCGCTTCCGTTCCCTGGACGCGCGTTTGGCCCAGAGGGTGGTCGGGCACGACGAGGCGCGGG
This sequence comes from Pseudomonadota bacterium, assembly GCA_023438785.1. Taxonomy (GTDB): domain Bacteria; phylum Myxococcota_A; class Polyangia; order Fen-1088; family Fen-1088; genus Fen-1137. The sequence goes on along the minus strand of JAEXQJ010000106.1, from coordinate 10,157 downwards.
CCAGGATCTCCGCGGTGTTGCGCCGAAGCTACGCCGGATTTCGCGGGCGACGGCCCCTCGCCTCTCTTCTGCTCCTGGGGCCGACCGGAGTGGGCAAGACCGAGACGGCGCGTGCCATCTCGGAGGCGTTGTTCGATGGCGAATCCGCGTTGGTGCGCATCGATCTATCCGAGTACAGCGAGCCTCATTCGGTCGCGCGGCTCATCGGTTCGCCGCCGGGCTACGTGGCACACGAAGAGGGCGGACAGCTCACCGAGGCCCTGCGGCGCCGGCCTGCCTCGGTGGTTCTGCTGGATGAGTTGGAGAAGGCGCATCGAGAGGTGCTGCTCACGTTGCTGCAGGTCCTGGAGGACGGCCGCCTCACGGACGGTCGCGGGCGCACGGTGGATTTCTCGGCTGCCGCCGTCGTCATGACCTCGAATCTGGGCAGTGAGTGTTACCGCCCCAACCGCATTCCGGCGCAGGCGACCATCCTGGCCCTGGCGCGCAGCCGGCTCCCCGCCGAGCTGTGGAACCGTATCGACGAAGTCTTGTGCTACGCGCCCCTGGGCGAGACAGAGTTGGCGGCCATCGTGGGCCGCCTGGCCATGGACTCCAGTCGTCGCCTGCAGGCCGAAAGGGGCATCTCCTTCACCATCGACGAAACCGTGGTGACCCACCTGTTGGCCGCCGAGCCCGATCGCAGCCTGGGTGCCCGGCCTCTGCGTCGCGCCTTCGAGCGCATGGTCGAGGGCCCGCTGGCCAACGAGATCGTGGCTGGACGCTTGCGTCGCGGCGCCGAGTTGCACGTGACGTGCAACTCGCGCGGTCACGTGCAGATCCTGGCGCGCCCGTGAAGGTTTTGCGTCGCGCCGAGCACAAGCGGGCGGAGCGCGCCCGCTTACGGCCGTGCGTCGGCGTAAAGACGGTGCTGGCCGAGGTAGTCGAGCACGGAGCGAGGCACGAGCCCTTGCACGGACTCGCCGCGCTGAAGACGAGCACGAATCTCGCTGGAGCTCACGGCCGGCATAGCCACGCCCCCTAGCCCCGGGAAGCCGCCTCGCCCCACCACGATGATGGGCACGGTGCGCTTGAGCTCCTCGGCCCCGTACCAGGCGTCCATTTCCGCCTGCAGGTCGGCCCCAATCACCAACGAGAACTCGGTCGCGGGGTGAGCCGCCTGCAGGGCCTTGATAGTAAGCAGCGTGCGGCTCTTCTCGCCGCCCAGTCTCGCCTCCACGTCGCTCACGCGGGCGCGGGGCCCCAGGGCGGCAGCGGCGCGCTCGCACATGCGCAGCCGGTGCTCGAAAGGCGCCAGCGCCTTGTCGAACGAATGCTTCCAGCAGGGGACAAGCCACAGCTCATCGACGGGCTCGGTCTCGAGCACGTACAGGGCGAGCAACTGGTGCCCCACGTGAGGCGGATTGAAACTGCCGCCGAAGAGAGCAACCCGCATGACTGCAACTTACCGCAAAAGCGGACGCTGCCGCTCGTTCAGTAGAGCAGGCTGGCTCGACGGCGTTCGGCAAAGGCTTGCTCGGCGGCCAGCCAGGTCTGTGCCAGCTCGTCGAGCGGACGTTGTTCGTCCACGCCCACACGAATCTCGGGGCCGCCGGCCAGGAGATCGATAGCCGGGCGATCAGCCACGAATTCATAGGGCTCGGTGCGCCAGTGAAAGGCGTCGCCGCCCAGCCGTCGCAGCGCGCGCAGAATGGCCACTCCCGTGCGATAGGGGCGGAAGCGGAGGCGCTCCGTGACGTGAACCTGCACGCCGCCGCAGACCTGGCCCGCGAACTTGTGGAACGTCGGGCGAAACGAGAGGGGCCGAAAGCCAACCCCAGGGAGAGACTCTCGGGCGAGTTGTTCCGCCAAAGCATACCCATCGATGAAGGGGGCCCCGAAGATCTCGAACGGCCGCGTGGTGCCGCGACCCTCGGATACGTTGGTGCCTTCGAGGAGGCATTGGCCGGGATAGACCAGAGCCGTTTCCACGGTGGGCATGTTGGGTGACGGCAGGACCCAAGGGAGTCCCGTGCCATCGAAGTAATCGCTCCGTTGCCAACCCCGCATGGCCACGACCGTCAGGTCCAAGTCCAGCGGTGCCTTGAAGCGCGGGCCGCCCCACGGCAGACCGGCGCGGATCAGCCGCGCCACCTCGCCGATGGTCAGCCCGTGTCGGACGGGCAGTGACCCCAGGCCAACGAACGACTCGGCCTCGGGTGAAACCTCACCGCCCTCGACCGCGACGCCAGCGATGGGGTTGGGACGATCGAGGACGACCACGGCGACCCCGGCACGTGCGGCCGCCTGCATGCACAAGGCCATGGTCCAGATGAACGTGTAGTAGCGGCTGCCCACGTCCTGCAGGTCCACCAGCATGACGTCGATGTCGGCCAACGCCTCGGGACTCGGAACGAGCGAGTCAACGGTGCTGCCGTAGAGGCTGGTGACGGGAATGCCGGTGCGACGATCCTCGTCCCCGCACACGCCGATCATGTCCTGGGCTTCCCCCCGCACTCCGTGCTCGGGGCCGAATAGGCGCCGCGGGCGGATTCCGCAGGCCACCAGCCGATCGACCGCGTGAACCAACCTGCTGTCCACGCTGGCCGGGTGACAGAGCAGGCCCACGCGCCTTCCCCGGCACAGGTCCAGGCGCTCGGCGCACAGAATCTCCAATCCGAGGAGCGTGCTCATGACAGCCCACAGGCTAGAGCACGCTCTCGAGGGCGGCCAGTTCTACGCGATCCGGACCGGACGGAAGTGCACGTCGCTGCCCGCCGCCACCACCTGGAAACGCACGGCCTTGCACTCCCACTTCTCCCGCAAACCAGCCTCGGACAAGCTGAGCTTGGCCATGAAGGCCAGCACACTGACGCCTTCGTGAGGCTGGGCCGCCGCGCGCAGGGCACTCACGTACTCGTTGTACAAGCGCGGGAAGTAGGCGGCCTCGCTCTCCTGGGCGAGGGCCGCGACAACCGTCGCCGGGGCCGAGCCGTCCGTGTCCTCGACGACCATGGCCTCGGCGGTCCATCGCTTCCCGGCCGCATCCTCGTCGTCCTCGACAGCCTCGTCGTTGGGCTCCGCACGGCCAAGCAGGCGCGCCAACATGACGTTCAGGCTGTTGGAGAGCCCCTCAAAATCCGGGCCCACAGGCTTGAACGTGTAGTCGATGTTGCCGTTGATCACCTCGCCCACGCCCAGCTCAATTTGATCGAGCGGCCGGACAAAGCGGCGCGCCGTCATGGCCACCCCGATCAGGACGACCAGCATGGCCACGACGCCCAGATAGACCACCTTCGTGCCACTCATCTGGAGCTTACCCACACCGTTGCTCCGGCTGGCGAGGATGACGAAACCGCTGCTTTTGTCGGCGAAGTTGCCCGGCATGGGGGCCGCCACGACCGAATAGTCGGTGCCCTCGAGAACAAAGTGGGTGACCTCACTCGGCGCGGCCTGGCGAAGCGCCACCTGGGCCAGCTTGGCGTCGTCGAAGAGCCATTTGCTAAGATTCTGGGTACGGCCCACGTCTTCCTTGCTGGGATCTGCGGCCGACACGAAGCTCGAGGCGTGGACCTTGCCGTTGTGGAAGTAGCCGATCTCAGCGCCCAGCAGGTCGCGGTTCTCCTGGGCCGTCCTGGCGCTGACCACCCACCCCAGGAGCAGGCCACCGGCCACACGACCGTCTGCGCGCTCGATGGGCGCCAGGGCCACGGTGTGCACTCGGCCTTGCCAGGTCCACGTGTCGTTGACGGCCTCGCCCTTCAAGGCCTGGGCGACGGCCGGGAACTTGGCCCCCAGCATGTCGCCGTAATCGGCGTTGGGGTTCAGGTCCCGGGCGATGACCTTGCCCGTGGCATCCATGACCGCGACGATGTCCGCCTTGCGCGCCTGCTTCTGCAGACCGTCGTTGATGACCTCGCACTCGGTGAAGGCGGCTTGGCGAAGCGCGGTTTCTTCGGTCTTGTCGAAGATGGCGCGCACCGCAGGTCTGCGTACCTGCTGTGCCGCCAGATTGGCCAGATCGATCCCCGCCAGCCGGCTGATGTGTTGATTCAGGCGCTGAGCACGCGCCACGCGGGCATCCGCATCTTGGGTTGCCGAGGCCTTCAGGTCGGACGTCACTGCCAGGTAGAACAGGCACGTCGATACGAGAACCAGCCCCGCCGCAATCAGACCAATCTTAAAGCGGTACATGTCATTCCTCGCGCTGGATGTGGAAGTGCTCAGGCGCGCACCGCGCCCGCTACGATAGGCACCGCAACGGCCCACGGAATATCAACACCGGCCAGGGGGTCCGTCAAGCCGCGGGAGCGCTGATGCTGGGGTGGCCGAGCGCCCGAACCAGCGCAAAATTGACAGCTTCCGCGCATGGGCCTACATGTAGGAGTCATGAACACCACGCCGTCTTCTTCTGCATTCGGAGCGTCGATGAGCGGCCGCGAGCGCCGGGCTGACAGCCGACACAGCGTAGACCTGCTGCTCAACCATTTCGTGAACGGCTATCCCTATCTGTGTCGGGCCACCGACATCAGTCGAAGCGGCATGCGCATCGTGCCTTTCGGTCAACCAACGCAGGGGGCTCGCTTCGTGGGGCTGCAGTTTCAGCTCCCCGGTTCCGACGACGTGGTGACCGCGTCGGGAGAGATGACCGTTGGTCCGGCGGCAGATGGTTCGGTGGGCGTCCGTTTCACGCGCCTGCCGGCCACCTCGTCGGAGCAGATTGGTCGCTTCCTGGCCCAGGTCCAGTCCCATCCCGCCTAGCATCCCGTTCGCGGCCAAGTTGGATGTCAACGCGGGCCCTCGTGTGTCGAACGCCTGATTGAGATGACTCCGCGTTCGTAGACAGTGACTCTCTCCTTGACAGGCCCTGGTCAAGGCCGCTCATATTCTGCGAATCCCCACGGGGAAGTACCCGCGAGGTCGTTCGACCACCACTCACGGAGATACGCCTTGGAGCAGCCGAAGAAGCCAATCGGTTCTGGTAGAGACATCGCTGACCTGAAAGCCCGCCTCGGTCTTGCGAAGGGCCCGGCGGCGGTGCCCGCGCCCGGCGGCGTGCCTGCGCCCGGCGGTGTGCCTGCGCCTGGCGGCGGCGTCCCCTCGCCTGTCGCCGTGCCTGCACCTGGCGGCATCCCTGCGCCCAGCGGTGTGCCCGCGCCGGGCTTCGCCGCGCCGAGCGCGATCCCGAGCCCGCTCAACCCGGTGCCCTCGCCCATGGGTGCGCCCGCGGCAGCTCGCCCCACGCCGGCGCGCTTCGACGATCCGTTTGCGGCCATGCGGCCGCCGGAGGGCAAGCATTTCGACCTGCGTCCGGTGGACGACGGCAAGCCCACGGAGAGCGTCAAGCAGAAGGGCGGCATGGCTGCCAAGGTCATCCTCGGAGTCGCCGTCGCGGTGTCCGCCGCGGCGGGTTTCGGCTTTGGCGCCGCATCGGTTGGTCGCCGCATGTACAACTCCGCCAACTTCGGCGCCCAGCGCGTGAAGGCCGAGTTGGACGAGATGCAGAAGATGGTGAATGAGATCGGCAAGGCCGTGGCCCTCAGCCAGCAGCGTCTGCAGGCCGGCAAGCAGGACGCCCTCGCCTACGACGGAAAGCTCATCGACGACCTGCAGGCGGTGAAGCTCGATCCGCGCCCCGACACCTCCAAGATCTTCAAGGTGAACTACTACCTCCTCGAGGATCTCGCCGTGGATCGCCTGATGAACTACTACTACGACACCATCGCTCTTTACGGCGAGGTCGAGCGCCACATCAAGCGCACCAAGGCTGACAAGGCGGTTCTGGAGCAGATGGCCGCCAAACACGCCGCCAGCAGCGAGGAAGAAAAAGGCGGCGCCAACTACGGTGTGGTCTTCGCTTCCAGCGGCAAGTTGGCCATCGCGAACCTGGTCGAGGTCGGCAAGCCGGTTTGCAAGAGCGGCGCGGAGACGTGCAGCAACGCGGCCGACATCGAGGGATTCCAGATTCGCTCCAACACCGGGGCGCCGTGGACGACCCGTAAGGTCGGCCCCAAGCCCGAGGGCGACAAGATGGTTCCCATCGACCGGACGCCCCTGTTCCAGGCCGTCATGAACGGCTCTCCCGATCAGGTGCGCTACGAGCAGTACAAGCAGCGTTACAACAACATTCGCTTGATTCTGCAGCGCCTGGCCCAGACCCGGAAGGAACTGGGCGAAGCCATCGACAAGGCGGCCAGTCGGCCCGACTTGTTCACGCTGTAGGCGTCATCGATCCCCGGGACGCTCTCCGGGGATCTCCTCTGGGCGGTCTGGACTTCACGGTCCGACCGCCCGTTTGTTTTGCGCCCTCTCCTGCCGACGCTACTCGCCGGGCGCTCGTTCTCCCTTGGGGCCCGCGGCGGCGAAACGCTCGGAGAATGCGCTGCCCGCGAGAGCCAGGGACAGGTCGAGATCGAAATTGGGAGTCTCGGCTGGCGCCAAGGCGCGCAGGAGCTCGTCGACCTCTCGATTGCTCAGGCCCTTGGCGGCGAATTGCTCGCGGCTCAGGCGGGCCTCGTGGGATTGCAGACCGTCGGCGTCCGGGCGCAGGAGCTCGCGGAGCGCGGCTAATTCCATGCGCGACAGGCGCGCGCTACACACGTCGTAGTCGATCCAGGCCTCGAAGGACAGCGGGGCCACGCGTTTGAGCATGCCCGCCATCACGCGCCCGTACTGCTGGATTTCCCACTGCGCGTGGCGGTCCACCCGCAGGGTCAGGAAGTGCAGCAGGTTGTGCAAGTCGATCTTCCAGTACCACTGGGTGTAGGTGGACAGTGGCAGATCGATGCGCGCCAACTCCCGAGCCACATCGTGTCCGGTCAGCCATTCGTAGGTGGCACAGGTCTGGCTGCGCATGTCCTGCCAGCGGCGCTTGGCCTCGTCACGCAGCTCCGGCGGCAAGGGCGCGTTGCCCCGGCCCTGGTGGTTGCCCGTGTTCTGGACCAGCAGCTGGTCGTCGGGCGGCGTGTAGAAGAGCATGGGGAGCAGGCTGTAGCGCCCCGACACCTCGTTGACGTTTGCCGTGCGGTGCCGAATCCACTGCCGCGCCACGAAGATGGGCATGCAGCAGTGGAACTTGAGCTCCACCATCTCGCTGGGCGTGGTGTGCTGGTGTCGACGCAGGTAGCGGAGGAGCCCGCGGGTCTGCCTCGTCGGACGCGTGCCGTAGCCGTAACTCACGCGCGCGGCACGCACGATGTCCTCGTCGGTGCCCATGTAGTCGACCAGCGACACGAAGCCGTGGTCGAGGACCGGGAAGTAGAGCCCCAGCAGTTCTTCCGCCCCGGGGCTGACCGGGCGGCGGGTGGACGAAGGCGCATCCGGCATGGCAGCCACCTCGCCCTAGGAGACCGCGGCCAGGCCGCCCGCTTCCACGAAGGCACCCATGCGGCGGAACTTGTCGTAGCGCTGTTCCTTGAGGCGCGCCCGTGACAGAGGCATCAGCTCGGCCAGATGGTGGCGCAGGGCTGACGCCAGATTGCGCGCGGTCAGGTCAAAATCGCGATGCGCGCCCCCGGGGGCCTCGGGGATGATCTCGTCCACGACCCCCAGACGGACCAAGTCGGGCGCGGTCATCTTCATGGCCGCCGCGGCTTCGGCCTTGCGCTCGTCGCTGCGGAACAGAATGGACGCGCAGCCCTCCGGCGTGATGACCGAGTAGACCGAGTACTCGAGCATGAGAATGCGGTCCGCCACGCCGATGGCCAGCGCGCCGCCCGATCCGCCCTCGCCGATGACCACGGAGATGATGGGCGTGGGCAGGGCGGCCATGAACTCCAGGTTCTTGGCCACCGCCTCGGCCTGACCGCGCTCCTCGGCGTCGATACCGGGGAAGGCGCCGGGGGTGTCGAGCAGACAGATGACCGGCTTGCCGAAGCGCGCTGCCATGTCCATCAGACGCATGGCCTTGCGATAGCCCTCGGGCTTGGCCATGCCCAGGTTGCGGGCCAGCTTCTCCTTGACGGTTCGACCCTTCTGATGACCCAGGCACAACACCGGCACCCCCTCGAAGAAGCCGATGCCGCCGATCATGGCGCCGTCGTCAGCAAACCGGCGATCCCCGTGCAGCTCGATGAAGTCGGTGAACAGGCGGGGCACGTAGTCCAGGGTATAGGGACGGGCCGGATGTCGCGCCAACTGCACCTTCTGCCAAGGCGTGAGGTCGGCGAGGATCTGCTGCTGCAGATCGCGCACGCGGGACTCCAGCTGGTGGATTTCCCGCTGCATCTCGCCCGACTGCCGGGTGCGACTCTTCAGCTCCTCGATCTTCCGTTCGAGCTCGACCACCGGACGCTCGAAATCGAGAACCGGCGCTTCCTTGACCTTGTCCTTCTTGGATGACATCAGCGGGGGGGCATCCTGGTGCGGTTTGAGTTGGAGCGCAAGAGGTCCGGCGAGGACGCGCGAGCAACGTCAGCAGGCCATGAACGCCGCCACCTGGGCGGCCAGCTCCTCAGGGGCCAGGGGACGCGCGGGGCGCAGGTTCGCCTCCTCGCGGCGAAACCAGGTGCGCTGCCGGCGGGCATAGGCGATGGTGGCCACCTTGGTCTGCAGCACCGCATCCTCCAGCGCCAGCGCCCCGTCCAGGTGCAACCCCAACTGCTTGTAGCCCAGGGCGGCGAGGGCGCGTGTCTGCCCGAACCCGGCGGCCCGCAGCGCCTGCACCTCGGCCAGGAACCCGGCCTGCATCATCTCGTCCACGCGCCGCCCGATGCGAGCGCGCAGATCGTTGAGCGGGTAGTCGAGCACCACGCCGAAGACGCGCCAAGGTGGCGGCATCGAGGCGGCCCGTCGCCGCAGCTCGGTGATCGGGGTCCCGGTCTGCTCGAAGACCTCCAGCGCGCGACTCGTGCGCACCAGATCGCCAGGCAGGATCTTGGCGGCGGCCTCGGCGTCGATGTCCTGCAACCGGCGGTGCAGCGCCGGTACGCCCAGGGCGGCGGCTTCGGCCTGGTGGCGAGCGCGGATGGCCGGATCCGAGGGCGGCGCTTCGAAGAGGCCGCGGACCAAGGCACGAAAGTAGAGTCCCGTGCCGCCCACGATGATGGGCAAGGCCCCGCGCTGGTGAATGGCGGCGATGCTCGCGCGCGCCAAGGTGGCCCAGGCCGCGGCGTGGAACGGTTCGCCCGGATCGACGACGTCCAGGAGATGATGAGGGACGGCTCGTCGCTCTTCGGGCGTGGCCTTGCCGGTGCCAATGTCCATCCCGCGGTAAACCTGCATGGAATCGCAGCACACGATCTCACCGCGCATCTGCTCAGCCAGCCCCAGCCCCAACGCGCTCTTGCCCGATGCGGTGGGGCCCAAGATGGCCACCACAACCCTGCCCGCCTCGTCGGCCCCGCTCGCCTGGCTCACGATCGCCCCAGGCGCTGCTCGATTTCCGACACGGACATGCGCAGCAAGACCGGCCGGCCGTGAGGACAATGCGAGCGAAGGTCCACGCCGTCCATCTGGCGCAGGAGGGCCAGGACTGCCTCGCGGCTCATGATGTCGCCCGCGCGGACGGCTCCATGGCAGGCCATGGTGGCGAACACCTGATTGAAGCCCTCCTCGGCGCCGCGCAGAGGCTCGCCCTCGGCTACCCGATGCAAGACGTCGCGAAGGAGCGGCTTGGGATCCACATCCTTGAGGAGCTCGGGGACGGCGCGCAGGAGCATGACCGACGGACCAAAGGGCTCCACTTCGAAGCCGAGGTCGGCGATGGCCTGTAGGGCGTGGCTGTCGCGGGCTGCCGCGGCGGCGGCTTCGTCCAGCTCGATGGGGATGGGAAAGAGCAGGCGCTGGCGCGCGATCGCGCGGCGACAGTGGGCCGAGCGCAAGCGTTCGAAGACCACACGCTCGTGTGCCGCGTGCTGGTCGATCAAAACCAACTCCGTGGGCCCTTCGCACAGAAGATAGGTGCGTCGGAGCTGACCTATGAATTCCAGGCTGCCGAAGAAGCCCGTGGCCGCCGGCTCTCCTGCCGGCTCCGCTCGCTCGCACGCCGACGAGGCCAACGGGAGCTCCGGGGTTGGCAGGGGCGCCCTCTCCCGCGGCGACGAGAAATCCGCCAGGTCGGCTTGGCGCTCGCGCGCGCGAGGCGCAGGGGCGGGTGTGCTCTCGTCCGTCATGCGAACCGGCCGCTCGGGCGGCAAGGTGTAGGCCCGCAAGGGCGAGGCCGCCAGCCAGGGCGCGCG